>NZ_JBRAKS010000220.1:0-6465 GCF_052745115.1 Candidatus Jordarchaeum sp. | reverse complement strand
TCGTGTAAAGCGAACACGAGAAACTGGGCGGTTCCAACCCTTCCAAAACAACAGGCCCACAGCCAAGGAGTTTATATTGAACATATGGGAAAATTAGCTTCTTTACACCAAGAGAAATTGGGTTTTAAAAGAAAAGAGGGAAATAGGGGAAGTTTGGAACTATTTTTGTTTAAATTTGTCCAGCTTCTCCAACAGCTTCATTAGTTCCTTCTGAAGCTCATCCCTATGCTTCTTGTCCTTAGAGGTTATGGTGCCTTTCAACTCTTTTCTCCGCAGCTTCTCAATCTCGATACGTATCTCCAGGAATCTCTCCTGAATCTTCTCCACCTCTTTAGCGGCTTCCACTGTAGGCTTCTTCGCCTCCAGTGCAGGGGGCACCCTTGAAAGGCAGAGGCTGTCGTGAATGTACTGCTTCTGAACCCGGTCATACTCCGGCTCTATCTTGCCCCTTTTATCATCGTATTCGCCCTTACTGATTTCACCCGACTCATACTGTTTCTTCAAACTCTCCAGCTGAGAACCCAGCCTATTAAGTTCCTCCTGAAGCCTCTCCTTATCCTTCTCAAGCTGTGAAACTCTCTCCCTCTGAAGCCTCTCGGTTTTATCGAGATCAATCACCGAAGCCAGAATCACCGGGAATGACTCTCTGAAAACTGTGAGGTCACCCCTCCAGCGCTGAAGCTCCTCTGCGTGTTGCTCCTCAGCAATGGATAGAAAGCTCTGCAGTCTCTGTCTAATCCATCTCTCCTCCGCTGTGGTGTTGCCACATGTTATGCAGGTAACGGTTATAAGATTTCCGTCCTCTCGGATAAACGTTCCGAACTCCGTTTCCAGCTTCCTAAGACCACCCTTCTGCATCTCAGCCATAAAAGACTTAACCGCAGACATAAACCCAGAAACCAGAGCCACATCCTGCTCCATCCTGAAAAAGTCAAAAGCCCACAAAGTAACACCAGTAGCAATATGATCCACAATAATATTCTCCAAACTGCTCAAAGCCTTAATAGGAACCGCACGTCTCCTACGTACTCTATCAGCAGCCGCCGCAACCACAACCACGGAACCAATCACAACACCGAGCAAAAGATAAAGCATAAAATTCTGGCTCTGCTGCGTCATCATAAGAAACATCAATGAAACCAAACCAGTATCAGGGCCGGGAGGTCCGCTGGTTAAACCAACACTATTCACAGAACTACCTGCTCCAAAAACAGTACTTGTTCCCATGTAAAAAGCAGTGACGTTTAAATTAACAGTATTAATTGGCACTAGAATAGAGCCCTCACCCAAACCCTGATCATTTGTTATACCATTGCGCTGTATTATTGTGATTGAACCATTGCTAAATCTCAATGAAAAATTAAAGTTTACAGTTGCGCCGACAAAATTAGAAGTATTTGTTGTAAACCGTAGATGGGCACTAGCTACTAAACTGGTACCAAGAACAACACTTGAGGGAGTATTAAGTTGAATACTAACCAATACCCGAGTATAATTAATCGAGATGGAACTGGAAATACTAGATTCAAAAAGCCGTAGACCACTTGCGTTGAAATATACATTATGAATATCAAAGTCCGTAGTAAAATCTAAATTAAAACTGTAAGAACCATTTCCATGACTAATGAGACCTGTAACGGCTAAGGGCGTCGAGTTTGTAAAATAAGCATTAATATTCGCTCCAGTTAATCCCTGACCGTTATCCGTTCTATTATAGTAAACAGTAATAGGAACAGGACCCGGATATTCGACACTAGACGGAAAACTAGTTACAGTAAGAGAAGTATTCGTTAAAGCCACAATATCAAGCAATGTTTCATTATAGCCAACCACAAATCCATCCTGAAAACTTACAGTCACATTGTATGCTCCAGTAGAGGTGGCATTAGTATCAACATCCCATATAAATGAAGTTTTGATAGCCTGAATTACCTGTTTTTCCTCTGTGTGATTCAAAATTTGAGGAATAGAGAAGTCGTAGATATTGAGAGTAGCAGTTCCACTAACGTTACTTCTTAAGGTGGTGTTGAAGGTTACATTGATATTAAGGTTATCATAAAGCGTTGCGTTTTCAACCATCTCTCCACCAACATCAAAGCCGATATTGGAAATGTAGTTAGGAGCCGTGCAGTTTACAATCCAAGTACCATTACTAGCAAGAAAACTAATTGTAGAAGGCGGATAAGAATCCAGTGAAATCCAAGTAGTACCGGTCTGATTATACGCCTTAGAACTTACACCACTCCAATCTGAGGGAATCCCCGTAACATTAATATGATTAACACCATCAATAGTCAACGGAAAGGCGTCAGTAGCATCTACGGTAACATTCCAAAAAGCATCACTATTATAACTCACAACAAAATTTGTATTCGCAGTAGTATCCTTTCCATAGGTAACGTTCCAAATATAAGAGAAACTCACAGTATCCATCCAAGTTGAATTCGCATCATAGAAAATATATCCACTTGAATCTGGGGACGCCGTACTGTTAATCCATTCTCCGTTACCCTTACTGATGTCCGAAACCGGTGAGCCATTAATAGTTAAGCCAATCTCTGAAGGGAGAGCATTCTCAGCCGGTGAAGTACTAGCACTAACATTAGCTTTAAGTATGAAGTCGAGATCCAAATAACTCGATGAGCTAAAATCATAAGCGTATCCCTGATTTCCATAACTAACAGCCCCCCAGTTCATAATGTATCCGCTTGCGGCTCTCTTTAAAGATATAAAAAACGTGTTGTTTTCAGTTCTGCTTATGTTTAGTAATAGAGGCGTGCTCAAAGTCTTATTTGCCCAAATCCAGCTGCCTATACCACCGGAAGAAGGTAAATCGATTAACATAGAAGAAGTAATTGTTTTGTCTGGCTTAGGCTTTCCACTGACCCAAGTTGAATTATAAATGTTTAAAATTAGCGAAGTTTCTCCAATAGTAATTTTTTCAATCAATACGCTAATATCGTTTAGATAAGCATTGTTTGTTAAATTAAATGACATCCCCCTTTCTGTGTCCTCTATACCCAGACTATAGTTTCGCTGTGAATTATTTGTTTGGACAGTATAATTTGGTGCGTTAATGTTTGAAAGTGTTATGTTCGCCCAGACGATTTTCCAGCCATTGGGGCATGGAATGTATATGTTATTGTCGGTGTTTGTAGCGTTTGGTGTGCTGTCGGTACTGTTTGTTATGTAAAGTAGGGCGCTTAATGGGCCTCCAGTTCCAATATATGATTTTGCGCTGGGATTTACATAGTTTGAGGGCAAGATCGGTAGTATTGTTGGGTTATTTGATGTTAGGAGAACCCCCAATATTGATACTGTCAATAGTAGGACTATTGAGACTGATAATAATCCCCTTTTTCTCATCGTTGTTCATCTTCCTTTAGGGGAATTTTTTGATTTTATGTATATTTTGTCTTGTAGATATTTATAGTTTTTTTTAATATTTCAACCCTTTTTTGCGATTTTCACATTGATAATGAGTCTATGATTTAGTGTATGGTGATTTTTTTACTGTCCTGTTGATTTTTAGCCCCCGCTTTTCTTCCTCTTTAAGAGGTGTTTTTATGCTTCTCGCCTTGTAAAGCGTGGAACCTCCTCGTAAAACAGGGGGTTTAAACACGAATCCTTCCACCTAAACCACCACGGAAAAGTGAATAGGAAAGAATATAGAAATCAAAGAACACTAAAACATAGACCTATTGCACATTGATGGCCATATATTTATATATTATAATCTTGCTATTTTTTATTCATTCAAATAAAAGTGTGGAGATGGAGAATGTCTGGTAAGAAAGGTTCCCCCTCGGGTGGTTCTAGTGGTCGGAGAATCGTTTTTACTCGTGATGCTACTGGTTTGGTTAGGGAAATCAGTGTGGTTGATGCTGTGGTGGTGGTTTTTTCCTTCATTGTGGGTGGTGGTATCATGTTTCTTTCGGTGCAGAGCTTGGCACCGGGCTATTTTCCGGGTGCTAACCTTTCCGCAGGATACCTTGTTGCATTGTTTATGTGGCTGCCTATTGCGCTGATTTACGCTATTCTGTCTAGGGCTATGCCTCGGAGTGGTGGTGACTACATTTTTGTTAGCCGGATTCTGGGTCCTAGCTACGGATTCTTAGCCTCCTGGGGCGTTTGGATTATGCTCATGTTTACTATAGGAGTCCTGGCGTTCCAAGCGGTTTCCTTCATCAGCTTGTTTGTGATGTACTATGGTTTGATGACTTATAACCTGGGTATGATGGGCTGGTCGATTCAGTTGACGGATCCCATTTGGGGAGTGTTCTTCGGGATTGTCCTAGTTCTAATATTTGGCAGTATACTCATGGCCAGCACTAAAGGCTCTTTGTGGGTTATGCGCATTTTACTTGTTCTACCTCTGCTGGGCGGTGTAGCGACCTCTTGGATACTCTTCACCCATTCGCCTCTAGACATGATTTGGGCCTGGAACAACATTTTCGGTTATGGAGGTGACATTTTCGGGGCTTACGGAGACCTGTTTAGTGTCACTCTTCAGAATTACTGGTGGTTACACGCCTTTTACGATTCCACTAATGGTCTCACTCACACCATTGGTGCCATACTGGTTGCCTTGTTTGCTTTCGGTGGTGTCTACAGCCTGAGCATAGTGGGCGGTGAGGTTCGTGACACAAGGAGAGCATTCTACATAGCTATGGTTCTAGGATTGTTCTTAATAGCAGCCTTCTATCTGGCTTTGCTTTATCCCCTGCAAGCGAACTACGGACAGTTTATTCACATGTACGACTTTCTCACATATTCTAAGGATCCTTTGGGTATTTTGATGTGGGCTTTGCCCCATCTCGGCTTTAATTACTCTTGGGTTCCTGCTTGGGGTAGTTTGTTGCCTCCTGATACTTTCCAGTACTGGATCCAATATGCTGGCTGGCTTTATGCCGGAAAGGTGCCGGTGCCTATTCCTGCGAGTGTTCCGTTGTTTGCGGCTCCTCTTTCGGGTTTGAGCTGGTTAGGTCTATTTATTATTGGTGCTGGTGTCTTGTGGTTGGTGAATGCTATCATGCCCATGTTACTTACCACTTCTAGGTATCTTTTTGCCTGGAGCTTTGACCGAGTTGTGCCTACTAAAATTAGTGCCCTGAACGAGCGGACCACAACGCCTGTTTACGCTATTGGTATTTCGGTGGCCATAGCTTCTATAGGAGTTGTGTTAAGCTATTGGAGTGCACTGCAGGCAGCGATTAACACCATTTTCCTGGGTGTCCCGGCTTTTGTGTTGACCATCTATGCGGGCATGAGGTTTAATGCTAGAAGACCTGATCTGGCTGAGCAAACCTATAGTCCTAAAATCGGCAGATTCTCGGTGCTGGGTATCTGTGGAATAGTTGCAGCGTTTACCATTTTACCCCTAATTGTGGCGGCGGTGGCTACCTTTGAAATCAGTTCCCTACTAATGATAATCATTGTTTATTCGCTTGGAGCAATAGTGTACCTAGTGATGAGAAGAAGGAATAGAAAGGCCGGAGTTGACCTGGACTCCATTTTCAAGAGTATTCCCCCCGAATAAAATCCTGGAATCACAAAAAATACGAACAACAACTCTCTCTCATTTTTTTAAAAATCTTTTTTATACTCCTTTCTTGAGAACTCTCCTGGAAACATTTTCAATTGCGATACGGATTCTTTTCCCCTAATCTGCTAATAGGTTCATCTAGATGCGGAAAAATCATAAATAGAAACAAGTCATAGGTTAAAGCAGCGAGAATCATTAGTTCTCCCGATAGTCAATTAATACCGGGATATAATTTTTGGGAGTATTTTAATGCATTATGATCCCCTAGAATTGGCTTTGAGAATAGAACAAAATGTTCTACGTGGCGAGAGCAAACTGTATTACCGTTTTAGGGGAGGTCGCTGGTATGGAGGAATCGCCACGGCGGACTGCTGCGGCTGTCCCTTGCGGTGCGTTTTCTGCTGGGGAGCTGAGCCCCGGGATAATCCTCGAAGATATGGTCAGTTTTACAAGCCAGAACAGGTTTTCCAAAATTTGAATCGCATTGCTGGGAAGAGAGGATACTCCCTGCTGAGAATTAGTGGTAATGAACCCACAGTGGGTAAAGAGCATCTTTTTAGAATACTGGAAATGGTTGAACGAACAGATTACACATTTGTTTTAGAAACTTCGGGAATTTTACTGGACGCTAATTACGTCAAACGGTTGTCCGAATTCAGTAATATTCATGTTAGGGTTTCACTAAAGGGAGCAAACGAAGAAGAATTCACCAGGCTTACCGGCGCCAAGCCAGAGGGGTTTCAGCTCCAATTAAACGCTTTAAAAAATTTGGTGGAGGCCGGGGTTTCATGTAATCCGGCGCTGATGTCTTCCTTCAGCACGGAGGAAAATGTGAAAAAATTAATTCGGAGGCTTTCAGAGATAGACCAGAATCTTCCCTCAGCGTTTGAGGACGAAATAGTGATTCTCTACCCCAAAGT
>NZ_JBRAKS010000219.1:0-6483 GCF_052745115.1 Candidatus Jordarchaeum sp. | reverse complement strand
AACTCGGAAAAGAAATTTAAAGAGGGGGGTGACAAATGTCTATGATTTCTACAAGGGTTAAACCTCAATAAACTTCTTAAAAATCCTGTCTACACTTATGCATCATCTGATATTATTATCAACATGGGAGCGGACAATTTTAGCGATGTTTACGGAGTAAAATCTACGGTTGTTACTTTCTTTAACATCTTGCCGGGTTTTTTACTGAAAAAGCCTATCATTCTTTTAGGGGAGTCCATTGGACCTTTCAACCATGTTTTTACAAAACTTGTTGGTAAATTTGTTCTGAATAGTGTTGACTTAATTGTTGTACGCGAAGATGTTTCACTTGAATATTTAAAATCAATTGGAATAAAAAAACGAATTTTTCTCACAGCCGATCCCGCCTTTCTACTCAAACCAGCACCAAACACTAAAGTTGAAGAAATTTTACTAAAAGAACAAATACCCAGAGAGTATCCTCTAGTAGGCGTTAATATTAACGCCTATGGTTCAAAAAAGGCGTTTCCAAGCATAAAGGAAATTGATAGAAAATATGAGGAATACGTTATAGTCATGGCCAAAATAGTAGACCACCTAACCGAAAAGTTTGGTGTTAAAGTTTTACTTGTCCCTCATATTATTGGTCCTGGAGAAGAGAACGATGAGCGAATTATAGCAGAGAAAGTGTATTCCCGTGTAAAGAACAAAGATAGTGTGTTTTTAATCAGAGGAGAGTATCTTCCTAGCGACATAAAGGGCGTAATTAGGCGTTGTGAGATGTTTATAAGCTCTAGGTTGCACCCTCTGATAGCCGCTGTTTCTACAAATGTTCCTTCAATTGGTTTGGCGTACAGTCACAAATTTCATGGAGTAATAGGAAGAAGGTTAGGACTTGACTACATTATAGATTTAAGAAAACATCGCCCGGAAGAATTGCTACCCTTACTAAAACAAAAAATTGATTTTCTGTGGAATAACAAAGACAATATTCGAAGAGAACTAAGCGAAAAGTTTCTGAAAATAAAAGAATACGCATTAACTAATTTTAAACTTGTTAAAAAATTCATAGAGTTAAGAGATGAAAACGTCAAATTTAATAATGTTGAGGATATTTGGAGTGAAGGTCTTTGCACTGGCTGTGGAGCTTGTTCTGCTGTCTGTGAAAACATTGCTATTGAGATGAAAAAACATCCAACGGTCTTTATGCTCCAAAACTAGACGCCTCAATTTGTAAAGAGTGCGGTCTTTGTATTAAAATCTGCCCGGGACCTTTAGTAGAATTTGATGAACTGAACAAACTTGTGTTTAATAAAATTTCTGAGGATACGCTTCTTGGCAATTTTCTAAGATGTTACGTTGGCCACGCTACTAACTATGAAACTCGCTGGAGAGGCGCTTCGGGAGATCTTATCTCAGCGCTATTGGCTTTCGCCCTTCAAGAGAAAATTATAGATGGTGCATTGGTCACTAGGATGAACAAAGAGAAGCCTCTAGAGCCAGAGACAATAATCGCCAAATCTACTCATGAAATACTGGAAGCAGCAGGATCCAAGTACTGCCCTAGCCCAACGAACACAGCTGTCAAAGAAATATTAAAGGTAGATGGAAAATATGCATTCGTAGGACTCCCATGTCATATCCATGCCATAAGGAAAATGGAGAAAAACAGTAAAAAATTGAAAAACCGAATAGTTCTACATCTAGGACTATTATGCCATTATTCCCCTACCTTTACAGGAACAAATGTTTTACTCAAAAAAATTGGTGTAAGTAAAAATGAGGTAGATAAATTGAGTTATCGTGGGGAGGGATGGCCTGGTAGCGTACTAGTAAAAATGAAGGATGGCGGAGAGAAAAGGCTACCCTTCACCGAAGCTTTGGGTGTGCTTTTCAGCGGCTTTTTCATTCCATGGAGGTGCACTATGTGTTTCGATGGAGCATCCGAGTTGGCAGACCTCTCTTTTGGAGATGCTTGGCTTCAAGAAACCAGCGGAGACAAAATAGGCTCATCCTTGATAATATCAAGAAATGAGATAGGTGAAGGACTTTTGCAAGTCGCAAAATCAAAGCGGGTAATCCGTGTTCAGGAAATAGGCAGGGACAAAGTATTAAAAATGTGTAGCAGGATAATCGCTTTTAAAAAGAAGCAGATCATGGCGAGGCTCAAACTTTTAAGTTTAATCGGAAAAAATCATCCCGAATATCATACCAAGACACTTAAACCAAGCGTTTTGAGCTACTTTAAGGGAATCTTTCAGTACGTGTGTATTAGCCTGTCAAATAATAGATTCGTTTACAGTTTTCTAAAGTATGCTCCATTCCTTCTACTAAAGTGGCTTAGAATGTTCACCCAAACTTTTTTCTGAAAGCCGCAAGATGCCCGCATAAAGGGGAACCCACATTTTCTCTACGCAAATTAAGTTTAATATCGCGACGAAGGAGATTCTACGATGAGTTGATTAAGTAGCATGAAACTGTGGTTAAGTAGAGCGATTTGAAGGCCAAGAAGAATTATTTAGAGGAAGTAAACTTTTAATAATTGTAAATTTGTTAATTCTTATCAATCCAATGAGTGATGATGGACGAAATGAATAAAACTTTAGGAAGAAATTTGACGTTTAAAAGTCGTGTTCTGGAATTTGTGGAGACCAAGCCACAATACGTTTTATACTTGTCTATAGCCATCTATACGGTTGTCTTCTCATATTTCACTGTGATTAAGCATTTTGCCTTTGAAACCTACGCCGGTGATCTGGGCATATACGAGCAGAGTCTTTGGTCAACGCTAAGGTATGGACTTTTCTTCTATAATACTCCCGAACTAGGTGTTCATTTTGGTTACCATTTCGCCCCCATATTTTTCCTTCTTCTCCCCGTCTATAGTGTTTATCCAAGCCCTCTGACCCTTCTGGTTTTGCAATCCTTCTTCCTGGCTTTGGGGGCGATTCCAGTTTTCTGGCTTGCACGTGACGAATTAGAAAGTAGCAGGGGGGGATTGGTTTTCGTGTTTCTCTACTTGTTGTATCCTCCTCTTCAGGGTGTTAACTGGTATGATTTTCACCCTGAGTGCCTGGCGCCCTTTCTTCTGATCGCGGCATTCTACTACTTCAGGAAAGAGAAGTTTGTTAGATATTTTGTACTCATCACGCTTGCAATGATGTGTAAAGAGTTAATACCATTTATCATTGTGTTCATGGGAATCTATGGATTCTGGATAAATCGCAAGAAAATTGTGAATCTGCTTGTTTTTAATCCTAAAGGGTTCTTAAAAGATAAAGGTATTTTATCCTCGCTTTTAACAATATTCGCAGGGTGTGTGTGGTATGTTTTGTCAGGAATAATAATGAACATGTATAGGATTACCCCGTATAATCCTTATAAGAGTTGGTTCTACTTAGGGGGGAGCTTAGTGGACATATTGACTACAGCTATTACTAGTCCTTTATACGTTCTTCAATTAGCGTTTACACCGTTCTACAGCAAAGTTATCTACCTAATTGTGTTATTTGGCCCTCTTGCATTTCTATCATTTCTGAATCCCCCCTCTTTGCTCATATCTTTACCATGGCTTGGACCGTCTTTAGTTTCCCTTTTGCCCAATCACTTCCAACCAGTAGGAACCCAATACCCAGCTCTTTTAGTCCCTTTTATTTTTATATCTGCGGTCTACGGCTCCAAGTTTATAACTCCTGTAGTGAGGAGTTTAGCTCTAAAGACGTTTTCGAATAATCCTATAATGAATAGAATAATGAAGAATAAATTTGTAAGAAGAAAAGCACTCTACGCAGCTAATAATCCCCTTGAAATGACACTAATTCTGTTGCTGGTGTTTAGTATTATTTTCTGTATCGGTTGGAGCCCACTAGGAACCTTTCCAAAGGTAACGTTTCATGATCAAGCACTCAAGATGATCGTATATACAATTCCTCCCTACTCTAGTGTGGCAACACAAAACGAAATTTTTCCACACATAGCCCACAACTTAAACGCCTATCCCGTTTATCATCCCTACATTGAATACGATTATATACTTGCAGATAAAACCAGCATTTTCTACTACCTACCACCAATATTTGGGCAGTACAGTAGTCCGGTTCCCCCCCTCGCCTTCAGCTCAGTTGTACCTGAATTGATCAGTAACGGAACCTATGGGATTCTAATATCGGTGGATGGGATAATGTTACTTAAAAGAGGATACACAGGTCCCGCTCTAATAAATCTTTAATATTTAAAGTGTGCACTTACGAATTAATTAAAGGAGATAAAAGTGTTAGACAATAAAAACAATGCTGTTGAAGTCTCTGTTGTGATCCCGTTTTATAACGCACGCGAAACTCTTAAAGAGTGTCTCGATTCCCTCCTTAATCAAACTTATCCTAAGAACCTTTTCGAAATAATTCTTATTGACGACTGCTCCACGGATGAAAGTGGCGAAACATTAGAAATAAATGAGGCTTTAAAGAATGGTTTTAATCTAAAACTAGTCCGCCTTTCTAAGAGAAGCGGACCAGCAGCAGCTAGAAATCAAGGTATAAAAAAATCAAGGGGAAAGATTATAGCCTTTACAGACGCGGATTGCATTCTTGATAGAAAATGGCTAGAAAATTTGGTTCAAAGTTTTAAAAATAGGATAGGCGGAGTTTTTGGTGAAACAAAGACATTCTCAGAAGATGTTTTAATCTGGCCGCTAGTTCTAGCACCTATAACTTCAAGTTTTAAATATACGACATGTAATATAGCCTATTCCAAAGATGTTCTTGCCGAGGTAGGTTCTTTTGATGAACGTTTTAAGGAACCATTCAGAGAAGACACGGATTTAGCATTATCAGTTATAAAAAAAGGTTTTCAGATAGAGCGTAATCCAAAGGCCGTTGTATACCATCCCGTTCGAATTCAATCCACCTCTCAAATTTTACATACGGCTCTTAGATACCAGTATGATAATTTGTTATACAAAAAACACGCTAATTCAATTTCTTCGGAAACTTCACGTTTTTTAATGCCCTACGTCGGCCCTTTTTCCCCGATTGGTTTAGCTTTTATCTTAGCTTTTATCATGTTAACTGTAGGACTTTTACACAACTCTATTCTAAGTCTGATACTTTTTCTAGGTTTAATAGGGTGTTATCTGATATTTTTTATTGCTTACGGATACAGGTTTGTATCACTTGAAAAATCTCCGGTACCATTTTCTCTAAGATTAAAATGCGCGGCGACTATGCCCTTTTTCATTACGTTATTACTTATTGCCCGACTTTATGGAAGCATAAAATTCAAAAAATTTTTGTTATAACCCTCATCCCCCAACCCTCTTATAGATTAATAGATTATCCATTTTTTTAGCAACAATCATTACTCCCCTGCAAAATCTCTCTATTTTGGCGAAAAATTCTATCAAGCTATCCAATACAATTTTGGGAAGGAAATTTATTCTATTTATCATGAATATCGGATACATGAAGATTGGTGCAATCATAATTATTTCTAAAATTTTGAATCCTGAGCGAACCAATAAATTTATACATTCCACTTTGTTTAATTCAAATAAATGCTCTTTTCCAGAGAGGGTATCCCCTTTTATCTCTTTTTTTTTGAATCAGTTCTTTAAATTGGGAAAAGGATTTCCGCCCAAGAATTCTAAAACTATTTACTGTAGAAAATATGAGAGTACCATTCTCATTTAATACACGTTTTAATTCTGCAAGAGCTTTTTCTGGCCTATTAAGATGCTCTATTATCTCTAAGAACAATACGCAGTCGTATTTGTTATCAGTTATAGGAAGAGCCAGAGCACTGCCCACCACAAAATCGATATTTTCTGATCCCACTTTCATCCTACGTGCTTTCCACCTTGAATACTTTATAAGACTAGGTCTAATATCTACCCCCACGACTTTATAACCTTGAGCTGCCAAGCGAGTAGAAAAATTTCCCTGAGCACACCCAATATCTATTATCCGGGCCTTACGCGAAATATTTTTTCTCACCAGATTAATTGCGAGCGAAAAGCGTTCCTGATATCTGTAACTATCCCAATTCCACTTTTTATTAAACAACCTCTCATTCTCATTTTTATACATCATATTCATTTTTTCTTCGGTTAAATCCTTTAAAGCATCCATTGAATTTCACCTAGAATCTGACATACTCCCCGTGCTGAAGCATCGGGGGTTCTACGCTACATGTAGTAGCGTAGGGTGTGCCATCGCCCTGTTAATGACCCCCGCAGGGATTGGTTCTCCCTGAGCGAGTCCTATATTCACACAGCCCACAGCGTCTCTGTGAGCTATATTCGGGAGCGGTTGTGGGCTACTTTGAACAGTGTTTGTTTCTGTCCGTGTGTTGGTGTCAGTTGGAAGGTGTTGGTTCTCCTCATAAGAGTAGCCTCTTTTTTCCCGTATAGTTGGGGTGGTGGGTTTTTCTTCAGCTTCACACGTTTACTTTTTTTCGATATTTAAACCTCTCGCAATTTATCCCACCTCTAAAGCTATGCATTACCCA
>NZ_JBRAKS010000218.1:0-6526 GCF_052745115.1 Candidatus Jordarchaeum sp. | reverse complement strand
AAGTCCAAGAATGGTATTATTTATCATTAAATCTTTCTACTGTTGTGAACCCTAACTCTAGGAATTATTCTTATTTTTCACGGCTTTATTTTTGTACGGTAGGATTGTTGACTATTAATTTCTTTCCTGGTTATAAACGTTATAATAAATTAGCTGGCTATTTATGGGTATAACCGGGTTTTATTCGAATTCAATTGTTGCCGGGGGCTTCGAAGTAAGGTCGTAGAGTACTCTGGAAACCCCTGGAATTTCGGAAATTATACGTTTTTCCATTTTGAGGAGACGATCCCATGGCATTTTGGTGGCTTCGGCGGTCATCGCATCCCTGGAATCCACTGCCCTGATAACAATTATATTCCCGTAGGCTCTTTCTCCTTTATCAGTTAGACCGGTGGCTCTATCGTTGAGTAAAACTGCAAAAATTTGGAAAGATGGAAAATTATTGGATTCTTCTTCCACGATTTTTGTAGCCTTTCTAACCATTTCCACTTTTTCTGGTTTTATTTCTCCAATGACCCTCACAGAGAGTGCGGGGCCCGGAAAGGGTTTACGATTCACAATACTATCCGGAAGTTTGAGCTCTTTGGCCACCTGTCTAACTTCAGGTTTGTACAGCTCCTTTATCGGCTCAATGATTCTGTAACCGAATTCTTGGAGAGGATTGATTCCAATTTGTTCAAGGACATTGTGCTGGGATTTTACCCCTCTTACCGTTTCAGAAATATCGGCCGCGATGGTGCCCTGTAGGAGAATCCTTACCCCTAGCTGGCGAGCAATCCTAGCTAGGCTTTTATAGAAGGCCTGGCGGAAAGCTTTTCTCTTCTCTTCCGGATCCGTCAGGTTATTCATTGCCTGGAAAAAGTTTTTTTTGACATCGTAGAGTTTGGTTTTGATTCCCATATCTTTGAATACTTTGACTACCGCCTCTGGTTCCCCTTCGCGCATTAATCCATTATCCAAAAAAACTACAGTTAATTTATCCTTAAGTGCCTTAAATCCCAAAACCGTAGTGACCGAGCTGTCTACCCCGCCCGAAGCCGCAACCATGGCTTTTTCGGCTCCAACCTCCTGCCTTATCCGTTCAACCTGCTCTTCAATAAACTGTTTTGCGTCAAACATTTACCTGTCACCAAACCGGAAAATTTCCGACTCCTATCCAGTACTTCACAATTTTTTTATTCCATTTTCTTTATATCAAAAATTTCGTCTTCATCTATTTTTAATATATTCAAAGCCATCTCTTCAAGCGGTCTCTCTTTTCTCCTCATTTGGCTTTCGAGCTTATCCAAGAAACTTTTCTTACATTCTATTACTATTTTCTTATCCTGATCTCTGAACTCACCGCTAATCTCTGACGGGGATTCTAAAAATTTTAGATTAGTATTACCTAGTGTGCATTTTGTCACAATTTGAATTCCGTCAAGGATACAGCTGCGTGGAGGTTTTAATCGGGTTTTAACCTCGACACTGGATACTTGTTTTAAAAATCTGCAGGCTTTCTTCGACATTCGGAGACCTAATACTAGAAAAGGACCCAAATGGCCGTGAAATTCAACAGCCCTCTTTATCAATTCAGAAGAAATTTCTTCAGAAACAGGCTTTTCAGTCCCACACATTAACTAACCCACCTTTCTGTAAGCCATAGGTGGAATACCCTTTTTTTATTTTAATGAGTTTTCAAAGTAATATTCAAACTTTCCGAGTAGATTAGTGTTTCTAGTAATTATAAACACAAAGAGTTATTAAACCAATTTACTACTTCTTGAAATAAGTTCAGTAATTGTGATTAGTTTCTTGGAAGGTGTTTTTAATGAAAGCCTTCGTAACGGCGGATTTTGACGATTACGGTCTGCAACTATTAAAGAAACACATGGACTACGTTTACGAGAATTGGCGCGATACCCAAAAAATCTACTTTGATGAGAACGAGTTTATTAAGAAGATCAAGAGCATAGAGGCAGATGTGGTTATTGTGGAAGCAGACTTTGTAACGAAAAATGTGATAGAACAGTGTGACCTGAAAATAATAGCCTCCTGCAGAGACGATCCTTGGAACGTGGACATAAAAACCGCTACCGAGAAAGGTATTCCAGTTTTCTCCGCTCCCCACAGAAACACCCCTGCTGTTGCCGACTTGACTGTAGCCCTTATGCTCTGTGCGACACGCAACATCATGAAGGCAGATCGCCTTCTGAGGGGAGGTAAGATTATTTATAAAAATGAGAGCGACTTTTTGAAAAACTTTAATCTATTTAAGGGTGTTGAACTGGGTAGCAAGAAAGTGGGTATAATAGGATTGGGCTCCATAGGTTTTGAAGTGGCCAAAAGGCTGAGAAACGGGTTTGGTGCCGAAGTTCTGGTTTATGACCCTTATGTGAACGAGGATCGCTTAAATGAGGTTAACGGTAAGAGTGTCGATCTTGAAACCCTGATGCGGGAGTCGGATATTGTAACAGTTCATGCCAAGGTTACTGAGGAAACTAAGGGTATGATTAAGAAGAAACACTTTGAAATGATGAAGAAAACCGCCTACTTTATCAACACCGCAAGGGCGGCGATAACAGAGGAGGACGCCCTATTTGAGATATTAAGAGACAAAAAGATAGCCGGGGCGGGTTTGGATGTATTTATTAAAGATCCTATAGAATCCGGTGACCGGTTTCTAACCCTTGACAACGTTATAGCCACGCCCCACATAGGGGGAAATACAATTGACACAGTAAGGCGTCAATCAAAGATGATAGCAGAGGATATAGATGCTTATTTATCCGGGAAGGAACCCAAATACATTCTTAATAAAGATGTTCTGAAAGAAACTTAAAGGAGTAAAAAACCATGGCTGGAGAAAATTTAATCGCCATAGATGTGGGAACCGGGTCGGTAAGATGCGCGGTTTTTGACATCAGAGGAAATCTGATCGCATTCGCTCAAGAGGCGTGGGACTATGAAAGTCCACCCGAAACATTTGGTATCGGAAAAGAGTTCAACTGTGACCAACTTTGGAACAGAATCATACGTCTCATTAAAGAGGCAATGAAAAAGGGTAAACTTGTTAAAGAAAATATTTTAGGTGTAAGTTCCACAAGTCAGAGAGAGGGGGCAGTTTTCTTAGATAAGGAAGGAAAGGAACTCTATGGAGGACCAAACATCGATATTAGAGGAATGTTAGTAGGGGGTAAAGTTCAGGAAATGGTATGGCCCGAATTTCAAAAAATCACAGGTCACTGGCCACCCTCGATGTTCGCACCGGCGCGCATGATCTGGTTTAGGGAGAACAAACCGGAAGTGTACAAGAAAATTGGTCATATCCTAATGATTAACGACTGGGTTTTATACAAACTCTCAGGAGTGTACTCCTCGGAACCCAGTAATGCTGCAGAATCGTTCTTATTTGACATTAAAAATATGACCTGGTCGCAGGAAATAATTGAAAGTTTTCAAATCTCCCCAGAAATCTTACCCGAAGTGTATCCCTCTGGCACAGTGGTAGGTGAAGTAACCTCAGAAGTGAGTAATTTAACGGGATTAAAGAAGGGGACTCCGGTGGTCTCTGGTGGGGCTGATACTCAGTGTGCTGTAATAGCGGCTGGAGCCCTAAATGAAGGACAAATTTGCACTATTGCAGGTACCACTACTCCTATTCAGATGGTAGTATCAAAACCCATAATTGATCCTAATAGAAAAATCTGGACAGATTGCCATGTGGTTCCTAAAAGATGGATTGTGGAAAGTAACAGCGGTATAATGGGAAGAGTCTTAGAGTGGTTTAAAAACTGGATATTAGATTTAGGATTGGATGAGGCTGTTAAAAACAAATCCAATATCTATGAACTGCTAAACAAGTGGGCCTTAGAAGCTCCACTGGGTGCGAGCGGGGTAAGGGCTTCTATGGGGCCTCAGATAATGGATTTTAGCAAGGAACTAAGTGTAGGCCCCGCGGTCATTATTGCTCCCTCCCTCTTACTGGTCGGTGACGCGCTTTCCATGAAAAATATGATCCGGGCCATTTTTGAAAATCTAGCTTTTGCGATAAGAGCGAACAGTGAGCAGATAGTAGAGGTCTCAAAAATCAAATTTGACACCATGAGAATCACAGGCGGAGTTTCAAAAAATAAAACACTGTTAAAAATTCTCGCCGACTGCCTCGGTTTACCAGTGATAACACCCAAGGTGAAGGAAGGCAGTTCACTCGGCTGTGCAATGTGTGTAGCCGTGGGTACAGGTGTCTACGGGAACTTCAATGAAGCAGTAAAATCCATGATAACTTGGGATAAAACAATAGAACCCGATGACGCGATCCATGAGCAATATGAGGGAATTTATTCAGAGTGGAAAAATCTATATTCAAAAATGTTAAATCTCCAAAAATGAAACATTCTTCTGGTGGTGTTATCTATGAGTGATGTAAAACAGAAATTAAGAGAAGAATTAGTTAAGTATGGAAGACTAATGCCCGAAAGAAATCTAGTTGTGGGCAAATCAGGGAACCTTAGTGCAAGGGTTCCTGGGGAAGACACAGTTCTAATCACTCCCAGTATGATAGAATATGAAGTATTAAAACCAGAGGAGATACCTTTGGTAAATTTGGAGGGTGAAGTGTTAGAAGGCAAAACAGTCCCCTCAACCGAAAAAATTATGCATTTAGCTGTTTATAATGCGAGAAAAGACGTTGGCGCAGTTATTCACGCACATACTATCTATGGAACAATCTTAGGAGTCGTTGGAAAACCTCTCCCTCCGCTTATAGACGAAATGGCCATCAGACTGGGAGGCCAAGTGGAGGTTGCCGAATATAAGCTGGCTGGAACCCCTGATTTAGCTCAAAGCGCAATAAAGGGACTGGGAAATAGAACCGCGGTTTTCTTAGCAAACCATGGAACACTATGCTGTGGAAAGGATCTCAAAGAAGCGTTTCACGTAACAGAATTCTTGGAAAGAATGTCTCAAATATATGTTATCAGTCTAATGATTGGCAAACCCAACCCGCTACCCGAGGAATCCATAAAATTCGAAACCGAAGTATACAAACATTTACACGGAATAAAATAAGATTTACTACACCACTGCTACAAATTGAAATAAATATACAAAAAATTTCTCCAATTTTTTTGGGTAAAGTGGAAATTTCTCAGGAGAGAAACTCTAAGGCTATGAGTGTATAAATTTTAGACATTATCACCATATCCATAATATCAACGTATTCATTTGCGGAGTGGCTGCTCTGATTTCCCGGACCCAGAATAACCGTAGGTATCCCCCTCAAACTTCTTATGTATCGTGCATCGGTAGCACCAGAACCTATAATGGTGTTCACCTGCTCTGCCCCCGTGATCTCCGCTACACACCTTTTAACTAGTGTAACAAAGGCTCCATCAGGATTTTCATAAGAGGGCAAAGCTACATCCTTATCTAATCCAATTCCTCTTATACCCGAATCATGCACTTTTCTTTCAATCTCAGAGTATGTCTCTTCTGGATTCTGACCTGGAAGCAGCCTTATATCCACCTTGGCTTCAGCGTAATCCGGAACCACATTGGTCTTGACTCCTCCTTTAATGACTCCAATGTTAATTGTCATTTTACTGAAAAGCTGTCTAAAAACGTCAGTTGGCAAACTATAATATTTGGCGATTCCTTCATAGTAGAGCATGCTCTGATCTATGATTCTCTGTACAATCGGTGGCAGCTCGATTTTTTTATTTTCCATTTCCTTAACAATCGATAGAACTCTCATAAGCTTATCAATAGCGTTCTCCCCAAGGAAGGGTACACTAGCATGGGAAGTCTTTCCCAGTGCTGAAATCTTTAGATCTAGGATTCCCTTTTCCGCAATCCGCACGGCGATACCCCAAACTCTGGAAGAGGTACCCTCACCCACAATACAAGCATCTCCTAAACTTAACCCCCTCTCCACCAGATATTTTGTCCCGTGATAACCACCTGTTTCCTCATCCGGAACGAAGTCCAGCTGAATGCGCCCATTAAAATCTGCATCCATCTCAGATAGTTGGGAAGCCATAACCATAGCCGCTGCTACACCAGACTTCATGTCTGAAGCCCCTCTACCAAAAATTTTTCCATCACGCACCACCCCTATAAAAGGATCAGTCGCCCAGTTTTCCCTCCTACCCGCCGGAACCACATCCATATGCCCATTCCACAAGAGTTTTTTCCCTTCTCCTTTTTCCAATCTAGCAGATACGTTGACCTTACCTTTTTTGGTCTCATATGTACTAACCTTGAACCCCCTCTCTTCAAAGTAATCTCTAATAAAATATGCTATATCTGTGACGTTTGCTGGCGGATTCTCGCTTTTAAAGCCGATTAAATCGCAACACAGTTTCACCATTTCATCGCGTTTGTTTTCTATTCCTTTAACGATTCTTTCAAATTTCAAAAACGCCACCTACATTCATATCTGACGCTATCTAATAAAAAAACTACTAGTATTAAAAACTAATTCACACTAGATAAGTGTAGAAGTTAGGGACATTTGTCACCCCTTGCTGTTAATTGGTAGGATGTC
>NZ_JBRAKS010000217.1:0-6527 GCF_052745115.1 Candidatus Jordarchaeum sp. | reverse complement strand
CACAAGACTAAAAAACACAAAAAACAAAACAAAATTCCAAACCACTGGGAGGGGGGGTTCTGGGGTCTTCCCGGACCCTTTTTGAGCAGTTCGCCTATGCCCAGCCTCAGCGTGGCCTCGTCCACGGCGTCCCTTATGAGGAGGAGCATGTCGTTTATCTCGTTTATCTGGGCCCGGTCGTACCTGCTCCAGTCGATCTCCTTCTCCTCTCTCGGGACGTACTTGAACTCGTCCTTCTTGAGTTGCTCTATCAGCCTGTTGAGCTTCTCTTGCTCCTTGTTCTTCACACCAGTCACCTCGTATATTATTTGTCCGTCAGGTTTAAATATTTTACGTGCATTATTTACACTTATGATGGGTAAGCTTATCGCCTTCAAGGTGTACCGGAACAACGACCAGAGAACGACGAACAGGTTCTGCCAGAAGTTCTACGGTCAGGACGTGACCTCCCACGGCGGGAGGTACCGCTCCCGCAAGCATGGGCTGCTGGAGGAGGTCCCCCACGTGAAGCTCATAAGGAGCGTGATCATCGTGGCGGAGGACGACGCAAAAAGGGTGGTAGACTTCCTCAAAGAGTACAACGCCGAGATCCATGTACGCGAAGTCGTCCTAACCCCCAGCGACGAACAAACCTTAAAGAAAAGGAACTAAACTAATTTTGTCCCAAAGCCATTATAGTATAAAAGGATTGTTAAGAATCAATTTTATCTTACAATTACGATTAAATTGCCTATAAGATAAAAACTAATAAAAGAGAATAAATAGATTGGAAAATTAATGTACTGATTACCACAAAAAGTTTTTATTTATTAGACGAATTGATGGGTTAAAGGAGAAATTCAAAATGTCTGGTTATCCGGAGAGCGCAACAATAGTAGGAATAGTATGCAAAAATGGCGTAGTGTTAGCTGCAGAAAAACGTGTTACTTATGGCAGATTAATTACAAGTCGAACTGGAAAGAAGGTCTTCAAAATTACTGATAACATTGGAATTACGGTTGCTGGCCTAATTGCCGACATGCAAGTTCTATCAAAAGAGCTGGAAGCAATGTCTAGAATGTACGCGATGGAACAACGTAAACCAATAAACCTTCGAGCCGCAGCCACCCTCCTATCGAACATACTTTACGAAAGAAAGATGGCGCCTTTCTTCAGTCAAACAATTATCGGTGGTGTAGATGAAGGAGGACCAGCAATATACACCTTAGACTTATTGGGCTCCCTGTTAAAGGACGCCTATGCAGCTGCGGGCTCTGGCTCAGAAATTGCCCTGGGCACTCTTGAGAGATCTTACAAAGAAGGAATGGACATAAACCAAGGAAAAGACTTAGCAATAAGAGCAATAAGAGCGGCAGCAAAACGAGACGTTTTATCAGGAGAAGGAATTGACGTTATGACCATAACCAATAAAGGAATAGAAATATCGGAAGAAAGTATCACCTAATTCAAAGAGGTATTTCCTCCCTTTTTTATTAAGAATATTTAAAAAACCCACGTGATAAAGAAACTTCCTATTATCCTCATAATGCTTGTTAATTTTTTTGTTAATATCAGAAAAAATCAATAACCAAATTTTCTACAATAAAAAACTGATTTAGACTTTCCTTATTATGAAAATTTTTCTCTGGAGATGAAAATGCTCGAATCGATAGAGAAACTAGCTTCTAAAATAAATAGAGCTTTGATAATAGGAGTTGGCGGCGGTGGCGATATACTCGGTACTCTGCCCACCAGTAATTATCTTAATATTTTGGGGGTAGAGACTATACTAGGAGGGGTGAGCTGGGAGCGTATAGTATTCGACCCGAAACCAGGACCAAGATCGCTAGACGATGTGGAAAATATTGAGAAAATTTCTGAATGCACCGCTTTCATAGATAAAAATTCCCGTACCAGAGATGGAGTATACTTTCAATGCAGCAATATGGCTAAATATCTAAAACAGAGAACAATTATGGTGGATGTGTCTAAAGGTGTTAGAGATATTTCTAGGGGATTACAGGAAACAGTAAAAAAACTTAAATTGGACTTGATAGTAGGACTCGATGTAGGTGGTGACATCCTAGCCTCTTCTCGAGAATCAGGATTAAGAAGCCCCCTTTGTGACGGTATGATGCTTACCTCTTTACGGTTTTTGAAAATCCCCACAATTATTGCTGTTTTCGCTCCGGGCTGTGACGGTGAACTCACCCTAGATGAACTTGTAAAGAGATTCCAACTTGCTGCTAGTAACTCCGGATATTTAGGAGCAAGAGGCATGACTCCGGATGATTTCTATAAAATGTCTGAGGCTGTAAGATATGTAAAAACTGAAGCTAGCTTTCTTCCTCTTAGAGCATGGAAGGGTAAACACGGGATTTTTAAAATAAGAAACGGAAATCGTAGTGTGGAACTATCTATTTTTTCGACTCTAACATTTTACTTCGATACCAAAGTTGTTTATGATCTAAGTCCAATAGGGAAGGCTCTCAAGAACACGAAAAATTTTCAAGAATCTAATCAAAGGCTTCATGAATTGAATTTAATGACTGAATATGATTTCGAATTAAATTATGTTAAAAATCGTAAAAAAACAGATTTCCAATAGAGTTACTATTCAATTTTAAACTTCAATATTACTATCAGAATTTAGAAAAGCAAGTTGGCCAAAGGGTGAGGATGAAAACGGATAAGAGGCAGGGAATAGTTAGAGAAATACTCTCGGAGAAAGGAAGGTACTGGAAAGTTACGATGGGCAAAGACGAATGGCAACACTACGATTACGAAGAAGGAAAAGTTTATAGGAAAAAACTCGTGCGGCAAACTAAAGAATTTGTTAAAGAAGAAAGAATACATCGAAGAGGACACCGAAAACCTAATACTAATAAATACCAAAAACCACAATGGAGAAAAAATATACCAATGGAACCCTTAATTCTTATGACTGCTCTTGAATAATTTTTTTGACCGGATTCCTAAGATTCTTTTTTATGAAGTGTTAAATCTTCTTCCAAGCGAAAAATCCTGTTGAGATTCCAAACAGCCCCATATTCTACCGCCTCGACCTAGTTTATACAAGTCCCTGAGCACTTCTGTATCTATTGGGGCAGGCGTGCTGTGGGCCACTGGGGTTCCCGCTAGGGGTATAAAATAGTGAAGTCTAGCCTTAACCTTTCCTTTCTTGAATAGATGCTTAATGGCTTCAAGGGTTTTGTACTGGTCGTTTCTGGTTTCTGAGGGAAATCCCAGGAGAAAATCTACAGAGACTTCTAACCCGTTATTTATTGCAATTTCCACAGCCTCGTAAACATCATCTATGGTGTGTCCCCTATTCATTAACTTTAATATGCGATTACTTCCTGATTGCCCTCCTATCGTAACCAACTTATTATCACAATATTCGGAAATAATTCCTGCAAGTTCTTCATCGAAGTTTTCTGGTCTACCCTCTGAGGGAAATGAGCAAAAGAAAACTCTGGCTTTATTTAATGATTTGACTGTTCTTAATAATTCTTCAATAGCTTTAGGATTCGATTTCAATCCGTCTTTGGAGCCATAACAAAGAGAATTAGGGCTAATGAATCTAATATCGGTACGCCCTCTTTCCCTAAATCGTTTCTCATATGCTTCTACATGTTTCTTTATGATATTCACACTTCTGTGGTGCATTTTTTTTCCAAAACTGTAAGATACCTGACAGTATTTGCAACCATGAGGACAGCCACGGCTAATTTCAATTGGCGGAAACATGTCAAATTTTTCGGAAAAGCTATAAAATTTATCCAGAGGTAAATCTTGTTTCTCGGTTCTTATTATTTCATTATTCTGGAAATAGGCGATACCTGGAGTGTTATAGAGAGGTTTATCTAATTGAAGATTATAAATTAGTTTGGGAAAGCTAGCTTCACTAGTGCCTAGTGCCACAATGTCAAATCCCATCCTTAAGGTGCTCTTAACATCTCCAGTGGGATGCGGTCCTCCTGCGATTAGAACAAATTTTTCTTTTCCCAGTTGAGATATGTGTTTTGAGAGGTTTTTTAACTCCTTCAGAACTGATGGTGCTTGGGTTGTGAAAAACGAGTATGCAAAAACCACTTTGTCGTATTCTTTGACCATATCCTTAACTAGAGAGTGGGACAACTTTTTGAAATCCCTAAGAAAAAAAATTGGAAGATTATGGAAACTATAATCTCTCTCAAGGACACCCAGTAGCGGTGCAAAACTATACCAATTCTTTTTTAAGATTCTAAGTACCAGTAGTAATCTCTTCCACTCCATATTGCTTCTAAGTAACCCATATTATTTCAATCTTATACAGAAGACCTTTCAAAAAATAAATGTGTTTTCAGTCCCTCTCTTCTTTTTTCCAATTAGCCTCCAGCCGGGAATAAGCAATTTCAGATGAACGGTTCGAATCCAAAAATCTATTAGTGGTGTAAGTAAAGCTATTATTTCCACTAATAATCGATGGATAAAAGAAGATTCAGGTATAAGCTTGGATAGGGTTTTTGCAGCCTTTAAGCATACAGATAGATCCACAAAGAATATCTCAATGCCATTTTTTGACAGTTTTTTAATAAAGTCCAGATAAGTTGCGTTATAATAGAGGGAATTTTTAATTCTCCCCCATCTCCAAACAATAGGATCCGCAATTCTTTTAGGCAGAAGAACTACAAAAGGCAAGCCACTATGAGGATCACTAAGGATAATATACGGTGATAGCTTGTTATGTGTTTCAATAAAGATTACTCCACCAGCTTTTAGAAGTCTACCAATCTCTAAAAAGAATTTATTAATATTTGAAATATGTTCGACAACATCATTGCATACTAAAATGTCAAACACTTCATCCCTAAAAGGAGTATTGCACGCATCTGTATTGGACACATCGATAAGAACCTTCTCTTCACATGCTCTAACTTTTGTGATTTTGGTGCAGTTACCATTGACATCAATTGAAACAACCCTAGCTCCATTCCTAGCAAACGCTATAGACACTCCTCCAGAACCACATCCCACATCAAGCACCTTCAACTTATTTATCTCTAATCGTCCTCTAAATAGGGATACTATAAGATTGCCCCGGTTAACACCAGTTAAATGATATAGCTCGATAATCTTAAACCGTGGATGTTGCTTAGGAGGTAGAATTAATTGCTGCAACAATTTTTTAAACTGGTTTTCATCATGACCGTATTTTTCACCAGATATAGTCACTAATGAACCTCCTGAAGTGGAAAGAAATTAATTGAGCTATCTTAAATCAAGTTATATTTTTAAAAGTAAAAGAAATTTTTCATTAAACACTGTACTTACTCTCAATAATTAATATTTTAATATGGGTAATTGAATTACTTTTCGGCCACCATTTTTAATTTCTTTCGTAACCTAAATATATAACACTTATTAAAATTATTATTAGTAACATTCAGAAGTTAAAATTCTAAAAAACCTGAGATTTTCAAACTACTTAAGGTTAATAGCAATTTTAATCCTCTGAAAGCGGCTAGGATTATAGTCAAGTTGTTGGAGGAAGGATATTGCCCGGTTATCAAAAAAATTATGTCGGACTAAACACAAACGTGGATGCGGTTTTTGAGGAACTCAAAATCTTTTTTTCGGAGCACGGATACAAAATTAAATCTTTAAATAAGAAAAAGGGAATAATGGAAGTTCAGATAGACAAGGCCTTTGACAAAAGCTACGGCAAGATTTCTTTCATCGGGGATCCCAGCAATTATGATGCCCGGGTTGACTGGGATGCTAGTCTCAGAAAAGTTTTTTGGATTAATTTCATCACAAAATTGCAAGATCTAATAAAAGCAAATAGTACTCCAGAAAAGCAGGAGGATGTCGGGGGTTTAAGCTGGTCTCCCTCCGAGGAAGTAGTAGGAAAACTGGACTGGAGAAGGATGCCTGATGACCCAGAATTAGTAAAAATGAGAAAGGAAACAGAAACTGAGCTAGATGGAAAACGCAGTGTCTTTTTAGCACAGGCAAATGTTCATGAACATGAAGGACAAATAAAGGAAGCCTTAAGACTCTACCAGATGGCAGTGATAATATCCAAGGATTTGGGCGAGAATGTTTACGCCGAAATGTTTGAATCAAAAATTGGTGAACTGGAAGAAAAAGCCAAAAAATAAACATATGCTAGTGGACTCTAAAAGCATTGTTCTTCATAAAATATACAAAATTATTTTGATATCTTAATCTTTTAATTAGTTTATTTAAATTTAAATTTGGGTTTATCACTTTTTACAGCCGAGTTTTGGAGAAACTCTGGTTGCTTAACCAATTTTTTTGATTTTTCTGTAAAATCGTAATTTTTCGCAAATCTTGATTTCTCAGGGCTTTTTCCAACCTCCCTCTCTTGTAACTTAGCCCAATTATCTAAAATCTCTAATACATACATTCGTTTTCCTCTGTACTTTGTAAAATTAGTATATGTTTATAATTTCTTTTAACATTTTAGTGGAAATCGACCTACGGTGAAAACCGTTGTCCGAAACTTACCCATTTAGGACACCGCCTAAATGGTGTTCGGT
>NZ_JBRAKS010000216.1:0-6547 GCF_052745115.1 Candidatus Jordarchaeum sp. | reverse complement strand
CACGCTTAAAAACCGTTTCACACCGCCTTAGACCAACCAAAGATAGAAATCAATGAATTTCATAATAAAGAGATAATAAAAATTATAAGCATAAATAATCAAAAAGAAGTATATTCTTCCCATAAATACGGATTTGGAATCTAACTCAGACAGCAAGTGAAGTGCTCAAGGGTTAGACCAAGGCCAATATTACCAATTTCTTTAAACGGACAAAAAATTTTCAAGAGTGGAAAGAGAGGTATGTGATATGTTTATTTTCGAGAAGGAACAAAAAGTTTGGGACATTAATGGTGTAAAAATCGGTGGGCAACTTGGTTCCTACCCCACGGTGCTGATAGGAAGCATTTTTTATGATAAACACAAAATTGTTTCTAACCGTCAAAAAGGTATTTTCGACAAAGAACAGGCTGAAGCACTACTGAACAAACAGGATGAGATGGTTGACAAGACTGGAAACCCTTGCATTGTTGATATTGTCGGAGATACTGCTGAAGCTCTTATAAAGCACATTGACTTTGTGGCTTCGGTAACAGAGGCCCCATTTCTAGTTGATAGTACCATAGCAGCCGCTCGGCTTGAGGCGATTAAACACGCTGTAGAGGTGGGACTAGTTGACCGAGCAATCTACAATTCCATAGATGTCCACTCCAAAGAGGATGAACTTAACACTCTAAAAGAACTAGGTATAAAATCCAGCATGCTGCTGGTGTTTAGCCCTAAGGCTTTAATGCCCGAAGGACGTTTAGAACTTTTAAAGGGTTCTAGTGGAGAAGAAGGACTGATTCAAAAAGCCCAGAGAGCAGGAATCCAAAACATACTTATAGACACAGCGGTGCTTGATGTGGTGAGCATATCTTTCGCAGCCCAGACCGTACACTCAGTGAAAAATGAGTTGGGATTTCCTGCGGGGTGCGGGCCCTCCAATGCCATAACTGCTTGGAAGAAGATCAAAAAGGATTTCTCACCCACTTCATACAAGGCTTGTCTATCGGGCTCTGTACTAGTAACAGTTATGATGGGAGCAGACTTCGCCCTGTACGGTCCTATTGAGGAGGCTGAATCAGTTTTTCCCGCATGCGCTATGGTAGACGGTCTCATATCATACTATAACAAAAGAAAATACAAAATAAGACCGGAATCTCCAACACACCCCTTAACCAAAATATTCTAAAGCAGAAACAGGCGGAATGGACGAATTTGTATTGTTATTGTGTGGTGATTGAATGGGTAAGATAGCAATTTTACTGTTTACTACCCCGTTTCAGTTTCAGAATTCGGATACTGCGGTTGAATTTATAAAAGCGGCTCTGGAGAAAGGACACGAGGTTACTGTTATTGGTCTGGGAGACGGAGTTTATAACGTGGCGAAATTTTTGATTCAGGAGGAAATGCCTTCTCCTGTTAATAAGTTTAGGGAAATGACAGAGCATGGTGTAAAATTTGTAAACTGCTTTCCCTGTGTTACCGCTCGAGGATTGAGCCCTGAAGAAGACTTCATTCCGAGTGCCACAATCGAGAGCACTACCACCGTTTTAGAAATCATGCAAGAGGCAGATCGCTTCTTTGCTTTAATGATATAAGGAGGCTTTAATATGACTCTTCTGCTTATAATTAGGAAACCACCTTTCGGCTGGATACATATTGTGGAAGCTGTCCGATTGGCAGCTGCAGCAGGCTCTCTTGCAGTTCCGGTAACTCTGCTCTTTATAGATGATGGGGTTTATTGCCCTATGAAGAATCAGTTTCCAAAAGCCATAGGATACTCGGCCATAGACCGGTTTCTTAGAATGCTGCAGAATTTTGAGTCAAAGTTATACGTGGTAAAAGAATCAATGGAAGAAAGAGGACTCACCGTGGATGATTTAAACCCCGCCATTCCCATTGAAAATATTGCTCAGAGCGAGGTAGGGAAAATTATTGCTAAGAACGATTTAGTGATGGCTTTCTGAGGGAGTAAAATATGGCGACGTTAATACTGGTATCCAAATCGCCTTACATCACAAAGGATAACGTGTACGCGTTTGAAGCGTCTCTAAATTTGAAAAAAATGAACGAAGAGGTCGGAGTGCTATTAATTCAGGATGCGGTGCTTAGCGCAATTCAGGGACAAAAGGGTAAAATAGAAGAGTTTGTTAAAAAAGCCCTGGATTCGGGCATCACTGTTTATGTTTTGAAACCGGATGCTATAGCTAGGGGAATCTCTGAGGAAAGAATGATAAAGGGTGTAAAGTTTGTAGATTATGGAGGATGGGTTGACCTCACAATGGATAAATACCAAAAAATTGTGAGTTGGACATAACATAAAAATCCTTAAACCTATTATGTATTAAAAAGAGGCTTTCCGCTGTGATTAAAATCCCGAGAGAGGTTGCCAACATTTTTAATGACCCAGAATCGGTAAAGGTTCTGGTAACACTGAACGAGCACGATGTTCCCCATTGTGTTCCTATAGGAACTCTGGCAATTCCAACCGTCGATATTATAGCCTTTGCTGTGATTATGGCAGAGCGAACACACCAAAATTTACTGAATAACCCTGACAAAATAGTGACCACCACCGCAGTTAAGGGCTGGGAGAGCTATCAGATAAAGGCAAAACCAGTGGAATACCTAACCGAAGGAGCCGCTTTTGACGCTTTTAGACAAAGATTTGGAACCCTCATCTTGGGCACGGAGTTTGAAATTAAGGGAGTGTGGATTCTAGAACCTTTGGAAATCTACAACCAATCAATAGGACCTGAATCAGGTGAAAGAATAGCATAAGTTAATTTTATCCCCATCCATTTTTCAAGTTAGGATAAGAATTTGGGAAAGTGAGAGCTTTTGCTGGGAAAGGATGTGTCTCTAATCTTTAAGCCCGTTTACAAGCAGCGACGCGAGTTCGATCTGGCGGTTCTTAAAACTAATATTATGGTAGCGGGTGTTATATGCCAGATAGTAAAAAACACTATTGGGCCATACAGTGTGAACAAAGCAATTATCAAAAAAGACGGAGAAGTTCTGATAACCAGTGATGCGGTTACAATATTAAAAAATCTTAAGGTTGAGCATCCGGTGGCTAAAATTTTAATTGGAATGGCAAAAGCCCAGGACGCTATAGTGGGGGATGGAGTAGCCACCGCAGTAATTATAGCGGGCGAGTTTCTAAGAAAAGGGGAGACCCTAATTGATCAGGGTCTTCTACTCTCAAGTATTCTAAAAGGATACGATATAGCGTTAAAAAGAGCAGTTAAAAAATTAGAGGAAATTGCTACCCGGATAAATCCTGACGAGGAGCAGATACTACGGAAGATGGCTACAACTGCGATAAGCTCAAAAATTATCAGCTTAACTGAAAACATAACTGATTTTAGCGATATTGCCCTCGAACTAGCTAAACGAGTTATGAGTAAGGTTAATGGAAAGACAATATTAAATATCGGAGACATTAAAATTATCAAAAAAAGAGGGGGCTCTCTTAGCGACTCCTACCTTGTGGATGGATACATTATAGATGATAGGGAAATCGTTCATCCCGATATGCCCAGAAGAGTTGAAAACGCTAACATAGCCTTGGTAAGAAGTCTGGAATTAAAGGAAATTACAGGTAGTTGGTGGGAAACTATAGGGAAAAATATGGGAATTGAGGTTAGTGAACTGGAGGAGCATAAGGCCTTCCTTGATGCGAGAAGAACCATGGTTAAACAAATAGTAAGTAGATTGGTTTTAAACGGAGTAAATGTGCTGTTCACAAATAAGGGGTTGGATGAAA
This sequence comes from Candidatus Jordarchaeum sp., assembly GCF_052745115.1. NCBI lineage: Archaea > Promethearchaeati > Candidatus Jordarchaeia > Candidatus Jordarchaeales > Candidatus Jordarchaeaceae > Candidatus Jordarchaeum > Candidatus Jordarchaeum sp. The sequence continues at coordinate 2,796 of NZ_JBRAKS010000216.1, read as the reverse complement.
TAACTGAGCATTATCTCGCAAGAGCCGGAATACTTGCTGTTAAGCGAGTTTTTCTGCAAGATATGAACCGAATTGCCAAGGTGACCGGCGCACAAATTGTGTCCAATTTATTCAATGAAAATTTAACATCGGACAAGCTGGGACAGGCACAAGTTGTTGAGGAATGGCGGCCCTCCAAAAAAGAAGACTATATTATAATAAGTGGGTGTCCAGCTTACGGGGCTTCGAGCGTCATTATAAAGGGAGGAAATGAGTATGCCTTGGATGAAGCTGAAAGAAGCCTTTATGATGCACTATACGTTATAAGAAATATTCAGGAAGATCCGCGAATCATAATGGGAGGCGGAGCAGCGGAGATAGAGCTTTCCAGGTGCTTGACAGAATATGCGCAAACTTTCAAGGGGAAGGAGCAGTTGGCGATTCAAGCTTATGCCGAAGCACTGCAAATTGTGCCTCAAACCTTAGCAGACAATGCCGGACTAGACGTAACAGGAATTTTAGCTAAATTGAAGACTAAACATAGCGAGGGAATAGTTGGGGCCGGTGTGGATGTGAATGATGGTAAGGTTAAAGATATGAAGCAGTTGGGGATTTATGAGCCGCTGAAAGTAAAGGTTCATGCGTTAAATGCAGCTACAGATGTGGCAAGAATAGTTCTAAGAATAGATGAAATCATACCGGCTAAGGGTCTTGAGAAAGAAATAGAACCGGAGCCCGAAGAAGAGAAAAAGCAATTGGATGCCATAAAAAAGAAATACGAGTTAGAATCATAAAAAATAAAAACTGTGAAAATTGAAGGTTCCCTATCTATTTTCTTCTAGATATTTTTTTATGGAAGGATATTGGTCAAGGCGTCTATAGGGAATCATTGTAGAGTTTATGAATTCTCTTTGAAAACCTGGTTCAGCCATTAACTCCACATATCTTATCCATCTGGCTAATCTTTGGGCGGTTTTTCGAACATCCTTTGATACCAGAGCCATTTTGGCTCCTGCCAGAGCAGTATTCCCCACAAAAGAAATTTTTTCAGTGGGAATATCAGGAATAAGACCCAGAAACTTGGCACTCTCCGGGTTAATGTAATTGCCAAAGGCTCCAGCAATAAACACCCGGTCTATACCCTCTTCGGTCACCCCCTTTTTATCCATTAGAACTGTACAACCGGTGTGTATGGCTGCTTTCGCTAATTGAATTTCCTCAATATCCTTCATAGATACCGTAATATTTTTTCCAGCTTCTGTTTCTTCTTTCCAAGCTATTACAAATTCAGGCCTTCCCTCCGTTTTCACTATTCTAGAATGGTCTATGTTGTTGAATTTCCCTCTCTCACTTATGATTCCACACTTGAACATCTCAGCCACGGCATCAATTATTCCGGAGCCACATATGCCCACCGGTTTTGTTCCGTCTATTGTTTCGTATTCCACATTAAAGCTTTTGGGCTCGATTTTTATCCTCTCAATGGCTCCTGTTACTGCCTTCATACCGTGCTGAATGTGCACTCCCTCAAAAGCGGGTCCTGCAGCACAGGAACAGCTGACAATGTCTTCCTTATTACCTACAAAAACTTCGCCATTGGTGCCCACATCTACAAGTAAACACATTTCGTCCCTTTCGTAGATTGCAGTCGCTAATACATCTCCAACTGCGTCTGCACCCACGTATCCCGCAATATTGGGTAATACGTGAACACTTGCTCTAGTATTTGCATTTATGTTTAGTTCTTTGGCCTTTACTATAGCGGGACCTTTTACTCCCGGTACATAGGGTGCCAAGTGTAAATATTTGGTTTGAATTCCTAAAAATAGACTGAACATGGCGGTGTTTCCAACAACCGTCAACTCATAAATTTCCCTAGGATCTACACCCGAATCTTTACAAGCCATTCGAATTATTTCGTTAATACCCTCGGTTACTAGATTCTGTAATCTCTGTTTATTCTCAAGTGTTTCTTCTGCGTATGAAATTCGAGACAGTATGTCTTCACCATAAGCAATCTGGGGATTCTCAATTGATCCAACACCAACAACCCCACCACTGTTCAAATCGACCAAGTATCCAACGAGCTTGGAAGTACCGATATCAATCGCAAACCCAAAAATTCGCTTAGTGGTATCGAAAGGCTCCAAATCTATAACTCTTCTATCTCCCAGAGTAGTAACTGTTAAATTCCAATCCCCCTCCCTTAGAACATCTGGAAGTATTCTCAAGAGTTCATATTCAAATTCCAAATCCTCGAGATTGTATAACTTTTCCAGATTGGTTAAAATATTTAAATCATCTGCGATGGGGTTTTGAATGGTAGGCTTGTCCAAGACTAAATTAATTTTCCTAACATTCGGTTCTAGTTTAACAGGTTGTTCCATACCCTGAATCTGAATTCTCCTAACACTTAATCGACTCTCACTTGGAATAAATACCACCAAATTACCACGGATTGTAGCCATACAGGCTAACCGATATCCTTGATTAATTTCTTTTGGTGTTAGGTGTTCTCTCTCCGTGTCGGTCACCTCATTTAGGTTACGCTGATTCTCGACTATGATTCTGCATTTTCCACATTTTCCTTTCCCGCCACATTCGGAGCGGATTCCCACACCTCCTGCTTTAGCAGAATCTAGTATGTTTGACCCGCTATCTGCTACGAGTTTCTTTCCCTCTGGTTCGAATCTTAAGTCGAATTCTTTCACTAGTTCGCCTCCAAAACCGATGAAAAAATAATATTAACATAGTCTTAAGTGATTTTTTATAGATTGAATAGTTTAAATTTTATTTCATAAGTATAAAATTTATATT
>NZ_JBRAKS010000215.1:0-6618 GCF_052745115.1 Candidatus Jordarchaeum sp. | reverse complement strand
TGCTCACCAGCCAAAACCAGTTTTAATAACCTATTTCATTTTCAAATACTGAAAATTTTGAAAATATCATTTTAGAACCAACTAAAAAGGATCTTCAATTCATAATTGAAGATAAATATATTACAATTACCATTCCGAAAGAAGATGTTGAAAGAATAGATACTATATTAAGAATTAAGAGTAAATAATTTGAAAGCTTTATAAGTGTATAAGATGATAAACATTGAAAAAATTTTGGAGTCTGCATTAGAGCAAGGAGAAGGAGTTTTTCGACTATTTCCGAACTGGGTTCCTCGGGAATTTTGCATCCCTGGTAAAAGGTTAAAATTGCATCCAGATGATTATTATGCATACGGAGTTCATCGAGGAGGTATTGATGAGAGGTGGTTTGCTTCAACCACAAAAGCCGATAATGGGCCAGAGACACTCGAAGATGAAGGGCTAAGTTATATCTATCTTGAAAACAATAAGGAAAATAAAAAAATTCTTTTAAAAGATGCAATTGACGTGATAGGTAATGAGATCCTTGGAAAAAAAATTATGGATAAATATAATTGCTGGCCAATGTATTCCAAATTTTTCGATAATCTAGAGCCACTACCGCTACATTTACATCAAAATGATGAACACGCCGCCAAGGTTGGACGGAAAAGCAAACCGGAAGGTTATTATTTTCCCGAGCAATTAAATAATCATTCGGGTTATTTTCCCCACACATACTTCGGGCTTAATCCAGGTACTACAAAAGATAAAGTAAAGAATTGCCTTAAAATTTGGGATAGAAAGGATAATCAAATCTTGCAATTATCGAGAGCGTATAAGCTAGAATTAGGAACGGGCTGGCTGGTGCCTCCAGGGGTTCTTCACGCTCCAGGATCTCTTTTGACATATGAACCTCAATTTGCATCCGATGTTTTTGCTATGTTCCAGAATATTACTTGGAATCGATATATACCATATGATCTACTTGTTAAAGATATACCTGAAGATTTGAATAAGGATCTGGATTATATAATAAGTCTTATTGATTGGGATCTTAATCTAGATCCAAATTTTTATCAAAATAGATTTCTAAAACCACAGCCAGTAGCACCGATCGAATCGATGAGAGAAAAGGGATATGAAGAATATTTTATCGTATATGGTAATGAGCATTTTTCGGCTAAAAAATTAACAGTATTTCCAAAAAAATCAGTTAATATTAAAGAAAAAACGCCTTATGGATTAATCGTTATTCAGGGACGCGGAAAATTTGGAAAATTTGAAATAGAAAACCCAAATATGATACGTTTTGGAGAGATGACCAATGATGAGTTATTTGTTACCTATGACGCAGCACAGCAGGGAATTGAAGTAAAAAATGAAAGTAATAGAGAAAATTTAGTTATTTTGAAACATCTTGGACCAGGAATTTAATAATACCCCTTTATTCCTGCGATACTCGATTTACTTTGTTAAAAAGTTCTTGATTTTGTGATTGAATATCTCTAAAAAAAGGGGGAGAGTTGAAATGGCAACAAAACCAACAGAACCTCAAAAGTCGGGAACACCACAAAAAACCGCAGTCGATGTAAAGGAACCTCAAAAAGAAGCGGTTGATGGCAAAAAGAAAGTCAAGATCTTGGTAGTTGATCCCACGCTGTGCGTAGGTTGTGAAGTATGTGAGAGTGTCTGCTCCATGGTTCACGATAATGAATTTAATCGGGAATGGAATGGTTATAAACCAAAAAGGGGTATTTTTGCAGTTTTTCCCGCTTTAAAAATTCTTGAGTCACTTGTTTGTGCATGTACATGCTTTTGTATCTAACTTTCATGTTTGCATGAATCCCAGAGTGTTATGGTCTTAGGTATATTCCTAATCGGTCAAATAGGACACTATATTTCAATGGACTGTCAATCGGGAAAAGTTAGATACAAGATGAATTAATTGGGGGAGGTCTATATCCCTTGGTGACTATCTATTAATAGGCCCACCAAAAATTGGAAAAAATTGTTTGTTAGCCAAGTGTCGTATAATGCTGCTTTAAGAGGCGAAGCGGTAATTTATCTTACAATGGATAAGTCGCCTCAAAGAATTAGAGAAGAAATGGCTTATTTCAAATGGTTTGTTGAATCTCTGGAGAAGAAGGACGTTTTTAGATTTATTGACGGTTTCACTATGTGGTATTTTTATGATACCGATTATAAAACAGAAGAATTTACTTTGAATAGTTTAAAAAATCTTTCAAAAATCCAAGCTGTGATTAAGGCGGCTCGTGAGAAGGGCGGGCTCGGGGGGCTAGCGATATTTTCATCTTTGTCAACATACATACAGCATGTGGAATTTGAAAAGGCTTTCACCCTTTTTTTCCATCTAAGAGCGGCAACCGAGCAAATAAGGAATGCTGGAATAGGCATATTGACTCTAGGTATGCATACGGAAAGGGAGCTGACTGCCCTTAAACATATTTTTGATGGAATAATCGAAATGAATTTCCAAAAATCTGATGATAAAATTATTCGAATGATTCGTATATTTGGTCTTGGTAAAAAATTAGAGACAATTGGTTGGGTAGAATTTCATATAAGCGATGAGGGGATTGTCTTAGACCTGTAGACTCTTATCTTTTAAGTTTTCTGATACTTTGGAAAAAATTTTTGATATGATTAATTATATTATCCTGTTCCTTATTTCTTCCAGGGGTAGAACTCCTTTAGGCTCGTAGACGACCAATCCCTGCGCTAAGCGGCGTAGTACTGGTATGAGTCTCAGAAATTCTTCTTTAGCTATTACCGTGTTTATTGCGACCCATCCTTCTGTTCCTGCTAATGGTGAGATGGTTGGGCGTTTGAGGGCTGGTAGCTGTTCTAAAAGTTCTTCTAGATTTTCTTCTTTAACGTTCATAAAGATGTGCAACTTTTTCCGGGCTTCTACTGCGCCTACTATTAGGGTCATTACGTCTCGGATTTTTTCCTCTTTCCATTTATCCTTTAAGGCTTCCTTATTTGCAATAAGTACTGCTTCTGATTGAGAAAAAACTTCAATTATTTTTAATTCATTGCTTTTTAGGGTGGTTCCGGTTTCGGTGTTATCAACTATGGCGTCAGCGTCTTCTGGTGGTTTTGCCTCGGTGGCTCCGAAGGAGAGCATAATCTTAACATTAGGGTTTTGTCCATAACGAGACCAAGGAGTTATTATCTCAGGAGTTTTATTTCCATAGTATTTTTCATACTCTTTGTTTTGCATTATACGCATTGAAGTAATGTTTATGTACTCTGTTGCGATTCGAATAGGTTTTCCATCACTTTTAAAATGTTTTATAAGGTCTGAAAGCGAATTTACTTTTTCCCAGGAATTTGGTATTGCTAACACTATACTAACCTTACCGTAATCTAATTTTGAGAGAAATTGCACTTTAGCTCCACTTTCATTAATCCAGTCTTCTCCTGCGATTCCCAATTCATGGGCTCCCTCTTGTATTAATGTTGGTATCTCCTGTGGTCTTAATAGTTTTAGGCTAATCTCTGGATCATTGATCCAAGGGCGGTAGGAACGCTCAACCGCCTTAACATTATATCCCGCTTGTTTTAGCAGTCGTAGAGTAGCTTCCTGTAGTGAACCTTTAGGTATAACGAATTTTAATTGGGGCATTTTCACACCACCAGAACTATATAGAAATCCTTTTTTTGAATTTAATTTCATTGAACTATATGAAAATACTTGTTTAAAGTGGCTTCCAATCCTATTTTAAGTCTTTATAAATTCTTGACTAATTAATTTTTAATATTTGATTACAATGGAAAATATTGAGCCTTAATAACATTTCTTATTGTTGGTGTTCACCTTTGACTAACCATATTAAATTAGCTGAAAGCTGTGGCATTTACCTCTATTTAATAGACAGCTTTGAGTACATATCTTTGTTTAATTCACCCTACTATGCTCACAACCACGGGATTGCTATAGACATTTACCTCGGTCCCGGAAAATTTGGGGCAGAGGCACCTTGCCCTACCCCAGGAAAAGTAATCAATATTCAGAAGGTTAAAGCGCCAATACGAAAAAACTTCAACGCTGAAGAAACAGATTACTTAATTATTCTCCAGAGCGAAGAGAATCCAAGACAACTAATTAAAATGCTGCATATTAACCCCAAGGTAAAAGTTGGAGAAAATCTGGAGGTCGGGGACTGCTTGGGCACTCTCATCAGAAGCGGATTTTTTAATTTCTGGACTGACCCTCACATTCATCTAGAAATAAGGAACCCCGGGGACCCTATACGCGCAAAGGGTTCAAAACCCATACGACTTTTATCCCTAAAAAGGGAGAGCTGTTCTGAGCCTAACAACAGTTTCAAATGTAAAGTGATCAATGTTCGAACAGACTACACAATGGTGGAGCCCAGCCGAAAAGTAACAATTAAAATCGGAAAATTTTATGGTTTCGCAATCAAAATCAATAACGAAATAGGAATCCTTGATTGTGGACTGCCTCACTACGGCTTCGGAGGAGTTCTCCTGGAAAATAACAATTTTGAACTAGGTCAGAAAGTCTATTTAGGTGATCTTCCGATTGGCAATACTTTTGAGAAAAAGCAAAATATTGCCGCTATTAAACTTAATCCAATCTCAATAATTTGTGAAGGAATCGATTTGAGAGGGCTTTCACACTATATTAATCTAAAAAACCCACTCATCAAGCTTATCACCAAGAAAAGAGAAAAATTAAATCTTAGTGAGGGAGAAGAAATCCTGATAACCATCAAGTCTCACGAGGAGGAATAATAGAATGGGTACCGCAGAATTAAAAGTTCCGGAAGGAAAACTGGTGGAAGCTAAAGTAAAAATAATCGAAGGAAAAATAAACGAGATTCTTATAACTGGAGATTTTTACGTGCATCCCGAAGAAGAAATCGAGGAACTGGAGAAAAACCTCTTAGGAATATCTGTTGAAAAAGTAAATGATGTGGTTAACAACTTTTTTAAAAATAGGGACATCATACTAGTAGGTGTTAGGCCTCAAGACTTCGTCAAAGTAATTTTAATGGCGTCTCAAGAATAGACTCCAATGCAAATTACTCTAGGATTTGTTAGGGTTAGAAATGGTTTTTTGAAGCTCCAAGACTTTTTGATTATACTTTTTGACTACGATATCAAGTATTCGAGAGGCGATTACTCGTTTGGGACTTAGTGGAATGTGCGTCATTTCTCCATTTTTGTCAATTACATAAACTTCATTGCTATTGGATGCAAATCCTGTGTTTTCCTTTGAAATGTCATTAGCCACTATGAGGTCTAGATTTGCCTTCTTGATTTTGTTCAAAGCACAGCTTATTAACTGCTCCTTGGGAATGTTATATTCCGCCTTAAATCCCACGAGAAAGATATCTGGAGCAGTCTCTCTAGCTTTATTAATTACCTTGGGTAGAGGAACGAATCGAACCATAAAATCCCTTTTACCTGATGGAGTTTTTGCATCAATTTTCGTACCGGGACCGTAATCGCTAACTGCTGCAGTTGAAATCATAATGTCATAATGCTCTTTCTTTAGACTTGCAACCACAGCCTCAAGCATATCTTGCGTCGACTCTACATTAATAACATTAGCAAGAGGTGGAGGCTCCACAGTGCCAGGCCCAAATACCAGAGTTACCTCAGCCCCCCTCTGAATGCTTGACATTGCTAGAGAAACTCCCATTTTACCAGAACTGGGATTGCTAACGTACCGAACAGCGTCAATGTATTCTCTGGTGGGACCTGCTGTAATCAGTACTCTTAACCCCTTCATGTCTTTGGGTCTGGTTAAAACCTCTAAAACATACGCTACAATGGTATCAATGTGCGCAATCTTTGCCTTGCCCTCTTCGAATCTTGGACCCACAAATTCCATACCCAAAGATCTTAAACGATTAATATTCTCAAGTACAATAGGGTGGCGAAACATGGACTCATGCATAGCAGGAACAATCACAATAGGAATATTTGCACCCACAGCGCTACTTACCACGGTTGTAGGAGGAGTATCATCTATACCGTAAGCGATTTTACTAATTGTATTAGCAGTTGCGGGGGCGACCAGAACCAGCGAGGCGGTGTCGGGATGATCACCAGCCAGAGATATATGTTCAACCTTCCCTGTCAGTTGAGTCACCACGGGATTGCCCGTCGCCCACTCCATTAAATCTGGAGTAATGAGCTTGGTTGCCGCCGGCGACATTACCGCATAAACCTCAGCTCCATCTCGCATGAGCTCTCTTGCTATGATGGGGCATTCCATGGCTGCTACGCTGCCTGTTATGCAGAGGACAATTTTTTTCCCCTTTAGAACCTCGCTTTTAGTTCCGATGATTTGTTTGGAGGTGTGTTTTGTTAGCAAATTACAACCCCTTTTTTCCTTAGAGGACTGCTTAAAAATATTGCGGTACTCTCTGGGTTTTTAAGAACTGGAACATGTATTTAAGTTTTAGGCATAAATATAATAGATTAAACATATAATACTAAAAATATTTAGATTTTCAGAAAAATATATATTTTACGAATAATGCAATAACACGTTCACTTTTTAAAATGATTCTAAATTATTAAAAAACCCCCATACGCTTACGCGTTTTAGACAAAGGACGAAAATCTAGTTTTTCA
>NZ_JBRAKS010000214.1:0-6645 GCF_052745115.1 Candidatus Jordarchaeum sp. | reverse complement strand
ATATTGGAACTATTAAATTAAATGATATTATATTATTTAGGAGAGTTAGAATTACCTTGCGCGGTAAATATAGGAAATATAAAGATAAATTTGTTGAATCATTATTGGAGGGCGACACCGAGGTAAATGTTGGCTATTTAGTGAATATGTTATTAGAGTTTATGGAAGAAGAGTGTGAACGTTGTATGAGTAATAGGATGATGTGTGTACTTCGTCCTGCATGTCCCAATCGTAAGTTTTTGAATCTCCTGTTGAGATTCGGAGTTGATGCAAAGGATCTTCCAAAATTTTGTTATGAACAACAATTGAGTAATGTTAATACATACTTAGAAGGTAGCTCAAAAACAAAAATTATTGATACAGTCTTGCCCATAAAAGAATTTCTAAAACTTCTTTCTGGAGGAGGAGAAAGACTAATAAGACCATTACGAGAGGGAAATGTTGAAAAACTCTCGAAAGAGTTGTTTATTGAGTTCAAAAGAGCCACTCCAGATGTTTTGGCATCAGTGGGTGAGGATTATATTTTAGTCTTAATAGATAATGGTTTATTTTATTTTGATCTTTCTTGTGATATCGTGGTTATTAATCCCCGAGACACTATTATAAAATCAAAGGGGATTATAAGTGACTTAATAAATATTTATCGAGAAAAATATAAATTAGATTTGGAGCTGAGAGAGGAGTTTGAGGGACTCTGGTATTTAGATGTACTTATTCCCCTAAACTCTAAAAATAAAAATGTCAAAGAGATTAAAGGGGTAATAAAAAATTATGAACAAAAATTGTTAAATAACGCTGAATATGTGTCTGATTACTTTTCAGATAATACCCTGAATTTGGTTCTTGAAATAAAAACTCCAAGTGTTCAACAAAAATGTAATATAATGTTTAGAAATGTGAGTGAAATATTTAATTTAATTAATAATATCATAAAAGAAATAAATCAGCCACCTTCTGCATAAAATATTTTCTTTATCTGCTCACCCTTTTTGTAATTAGGGATTAAAATGTTCATTCACTAGAATATGTGGTGTTGGAGATGGGCGCATCAGCAACTCAATTAATAATGGAAACTATTGGTTTGAATAGTGAGGAAGCCAAATTATATGAGACTATTTTACTAAATGGAACTCTTACACCTGGAGAAATTAGTGTGTACTCTGAACTTTCTGTAGACAAAGTCGAATTTCTACTGGAAAAACTGGAAAAGCAGCAAATAGTAAGAAAAATGCCAGGAGTAGTATTAAGGTACTCTATTGCTCCACCTTTTAAGCCACTTGAGGAGACACTAGAAAAGTTTGAAAAAGAATCTAAAAGCTTTAAGGAAACCTTGGATAAAAAGTTTAGCGAATTTTTAACTAAATTAGAAAATTCTGTAGCTGCTTGGGAGAGTGATGTGAAAGCCATAATCGATACAGAATTTGCTAATATTAGCAATGAAAACATGGCGATAAATAAAAATCTTAAACAAATTTCTCTTCAAATCTCTGAATCCTTGGGAAAGGAGGAAAAGAATAGAGTAAAAGAAATATCCGAGATTACTGAAGGCTATTCTGAACTCTATAACAATCGAATGAAAGAATACAGAAATAGTTTACAAAGCATCCTAGAAACACAAATTGAGAAAAATGAGAAGGAAAAAGCGGGCAGAGAAAAAGATCTTGCAGAGAGAATTAATACAAACTTTAAGAATTATGCTGACAATTTAAAAAATCTTAATAAAAATATCCAGAAAACATTGTCAGAAAACTCCAAAATAATTTTAGATAACCTAAAACAGATAAAAGCAAAAAACCTTGAACTATTAGATGTTCAGTCATCAAAGTTCGATGAGCTAGTAAACCAAACAAAAGATAAAGCTTTTTCGATTTTAAATAATTATCAAAATGATTTTTCTACCGATGTTGTGGAACTCTTATCTAATACGGACAGAGCGTTTCAGGACCAAATCAAGATTCGTGAAGAGAATTTAGACGTGCTTAACAATATTGTTAAACAAACAATTTTAGAAAACTCAGTAGAGACTGCAAAGGCGCTCTCTAATTTTCACCAATTGACAAGCAAAGCTTTAAACAAACTTTATAGAAAGCATGAAAAAGATGTGGAATTTATTTCAGAAAAGTTAACTGAAATAGTTTATACTGGATATAATCGTGTATCATCGATTATTGATGAGGTTAGTGTATCGATCGATGATTATCTAGAATCGTATTTGAAATCCCAAGGCAAGGAGTATAAAAATTTCCAAAAGTTATTTGGAAACACGGTAAGTGTTGCAAATAAAAATTTTTCCGGGACTTATAGCAATCTACAAAAATTTTATACAGCTGCTCTAAACCAACAACTCAATATAAATACCATAACCGTTGAAAATCTAAAAACTAAAATAGCAGAATTGTTTAAGCAAAACAGTGAAGAAATAAACTCCATATTCACCAAAATACAAGGGGATATAGATAATAATCTTCAAAAAGAATTCGAAGCATTCGATAATAATCTAAAAAATGTTAAAAAACTCATTTTTACTTCTTTAGATGATTCAAAATCGGAACTATTAAACTCCACTGAAACAGTTTCGAAAAACATGTTTCAGAATATTGATTCAGAAATAAAAGGTTTTGAAAATAATGTTACAAAGATTCGGGAAAAATTCTCTGATATCTTAAATACTAATTTGGAAGAAGTCAGAAAAAAGCCAGAACTATTTAAAAAAGAATTTGAAAACACCCTAAAGAAAAGAACTGTTAACATAGAAGGTTACTCTCAAGAGATAAAAAGACAGCTTTCAGAGATCATTAGTGGTAGACTTGATCAGATGTCTGTTAGTTTTGAGCTATTGCAGAAACAGTTCACAAATATCGTTGAAGGCATAATCGGAAGATTCAAAGATTTAATGAACGAAACCGAAGAGAATTTTTCAAAAGTGATTGCTAATAATTTGGAGTCTTTCAAGCAGGATGCCGGTGAACTCAATGTAAGCATTGAGGAGACATTGGACCAACGTGTCTCTGAGTTTGAAACCGAGGTGCAGGGTGTAAAGGAAAGCTTTCTTAACACCATTGATCAAGAAATAGTTTCAATGAGTCAGAGTATGGCAGAACTGGTAGAAAATGCCGAAAATATTTTGACTGAGCAATCAAAGCAGTCCACTCAATTAGCGTATGAGCTAGATGGTAGGATAATGGAGGGCTTTAAACATCACATCGACCAATTCGAATTGAAAATTTCAAATGTTAAACAAGTAACAGAAACCGCCATTAATAACAGCGTAAAAGAGTTTGATAAAAGTATCACTAACTTACAAAATTCTATTCATGGTTCTCTAAATAAAAAAATTGAACTAATTAGAAAAACCGATGAAAACCTTGAGAGTCAATTATCAGATATACTTCCCTCCACACTTGAAGAAAACCAGAAATCCCTATTAAAAGGTAAAATAAAAGAATTATTTAAGAAAAACAGTGAAGGAATAAACTCCACACTATTAGATATCCAAAACGATGTTAAAGATCTTTTAAAATTAGAAATCGGAACATACAATAATAACCTAAAGAATATTCAGAATATTATTTTTTCATCATTCGATGATTCAAAAACAAGTCTACTAACCTCAGCTCAAATAACTTCAAGAGATCTAGTTAAAAGCATTGACATGGAAACAAAGGGATTTGAAAATGCGGTCAAAAAACTACAAGAAAAATTCTCTGAAACCTATAGTGCTAATCTGGAAGAAATTAGTAAAAAAGTGGAGCTGTTTAAAGAAGAGTTCAAAAACAAATTGGATAAGAGAATCATTGAAATTGAAAATTATGCTCAAGAAATAAAAGTCCAGACCTCAAAGATTATTGGTAGTAGACTTGATCAGATTTCAACAAGTTTTGAGCTATTGCAGAAACAGTTCACAAATATCGTTGAAGGCATAATTGCCAGATTTTACGACTTGATTAATGAAATTAAAGAGAATTTTTCAAAAGTGATTGCTAATAATTTGGAGTCTTTCAAGCAGGATGCCGGTGAACTCAATGTAAGCATTGAGGAGACATTGGACCAACGTGTCTCTGAGTTTGAAACCGAGGTGCAGGGTGTAAAGGAAAGCTTTCTTAACACCATTGATCAAGAAATAGTTTCAATGAGTCAGAGTATGGCAGAACTGGTAGAAAATGCCGAAAATATTTTGACTGAGCAATCAAAGCAGTCCACTCAATTAGCGTATGAGCTAGATGGTAGGATAATGGAGGGCTTTAAACAGCACATCGACCAATTCGAATTGAAAACCTTTAACTTAAAACAAGTTATAGAAACAACATATAATGATAGTGTGCAACAATTTCAAGAAAGGATTACTAATCTCCAAAAATCTATCAATGGTTCCTTAAATGAGAAGATTGAACAAATTAGTAAGAGTGATGAAAAACTTGAGAGTGAATCATCAGAATATATCTATAATACATTTGATGAGAATCAGAAAACCATAAACAATTTAAAAAATGTTATGGAACAAAACATACAAGAAAGTCTAGAATATTTAGAAGAAGAAACTAACAAGCTTAAAAATAATTTTTCTTCTATAATCAACAAAATATTAGAAGAAACCAAAATAGAACATGAAAAACTGATTGGAAACATACATAACAAAATCGATGAAGAAAAACAAACCTTAGAACGTATAGCCTCCATACTTTTTAGTGAAGCAAATAACACATTAAATGATAATATTAAAAACATCAAAGAAACAGTGGATAAAAACCGTGAATCAGTACTTGAAAATGTTTCAGAATTAATAAAAATTATCAGAGATGCAAAAGAGAGAGCTGTCAATAACACATCAGAGAGTACTCAATTAGAACTTGAGAATTATAAAATGAAAATTGAAATGTTAAGCGATCAAATCACCAATCTAATCGAGAAACAAAAAGAAAAACTACTTAAAAGTATAGAAAATATTACAATTGAAACAGAAGAAACAATTCAAAAAATTGTACAGGAAAATAACTCTATACTAAATTCAACAAAAGAGGAAACAGTAAAGACTATTGAACAAAGCTCCCAAAATACAAAAGAAATATCAAAAGCAACTAAGGACTTATTAAGTAGCACAATAAATAACCAGATCGAGAAAAGCGAAGAACAAGCAGAATATCTTAAAACTAGTCTAATCGAATCCCTAAATGAACACTCAGAGGAGCTAAAAGAAAAAATTTTAATCTCTAAGGAAGAATCATCCCAACTAATTCAAAATCAATTAGAAGATTATAAAAAAACAATTAGTGAAACCCAAGAAAAAATAACCGGGGCATTAACCAATTTTTCCCAAACACTAAAAGAAACAACTGAAGAAATTCAAAACAAACTAGTTGAAAACCTAGTTAAGCACGAAAACAATTTTAAAGAAATAACAGAAAAAATCCAGGAAAATCTTAACTCAAATCTTGAAAAAACAAAAAACGATATTACGGTCGACATAAACAAAACATCTTCCGCAATTGCAACACTGTTTGAAATAACCAGAAAAGATACAAATAAAACAGTTGAACTCCTCACTGCAGCTTGGAAAGAACTAGAAAAATCAAAACTAAACGAAATCCAAAAAACATGGCACCTTGTCACCAAGGAATCAATAATCATCCACATAACTGATATGATAAGAAGAGCCACCAAAACAATAACAATAATAATACCAAACATTCAAGAAATACCCGTTGAAGAGATAAATGCGAAAGACGAATCAGTGATGATACACATGATAACAGACATCAGCGACGAACAGGAAAATGAATTAAAAAATATTCTACAAAGGAAAATCAGAATATGGAAAAGAACTCCGGTAGATATATATTGTTGCATAAGAGACAAACAAGAATCACTTATAGCACCTTTAATAGAAAAAGAAATCCCTGTCGCTGTGATTAGCGAAGAAGAAGGATACGCTAAAGTTTATCAGAAGCTAATATTACCTAATCTGATAGTTAATTCTAAAGAAATTAGAATCTAGAAATTTAAAATAAAAACCCTAACAAATTCCTAAAACTCATTTAAAAAATAGAAGAGAGATCATGCCAAAAATTTATCCGGTATATTACACTTTATTTAACAGAGACAGTGCTATAGGAATTCGGCGTTGGGGCAAAATTAGCAGCATTTCTTTCTCAGGGCTTGCTCTGCTGGATCGGAACGATTTTCTGCGTATATCTAGGTGTTGTACTCTTTTAAAATAGCCTCTCCTCCATTTCCTCCGTTAAAAAAGAACATACTTAAGTTCTAAGTGAGACACCCTTCCAGAAGCTCATTTTCCACGGGGCCCCCGCCACCGGGGGATACGTCCTTTAACCGGAGACCTCTGGCAGAACCAGCCGAAGGGCGATAAGCCTACCAGCCACCACAGTTCCAAAAATTCAGGTGAAGCATAAACCCATCGACTAAAATCCGTAGAGACCCTGGCTGAAAGAACAAGCAGGAGGAGGCCCCACCAGCTCAAAAAAATGGAGCGGCTTGAGGGGGACAAGTTCAATCACACCCCCATGAGGAGGGAGGAAGAGGGCTAAAAGGGAAAATGCGCCTAAACCCACATATAGGGGAAGTAGCGGTGGCAGTCCCCTGGCGATAGATTCGCAGAATTTTTAGGGCTATTTTTTGGGTGTTTCTTTA
>NZ_JBRAKS010000213.1:0-6651 GCF_052745115.1 Candidatus Jordarchaeum sp. | reverse complement strand
ACCTTCATAAGAAAACTGGAAAAATCAGCCACAAAAATCTTATTTAAGAGCGAAAGAGTAATAGGAGGTTATTTTAGTCGCTCCTTAATTTCTTTATTTATCCAATCTTTGATAGCCCCGCCGGTAATAAGATTAGACAATTCTGATTTCAAATTTGTGGGCTCTACAACCACTAACCATCCCTTACCGTATGGATCCTCGTTAATAATGGTAGGCTTCTTTTTTAATTCAGGATTTACCTCCACTATTGTACCGCTAATCGGAGCTTTTAATGGCCCCACCCATTTCCCGGTTTCTATGCTACCAAAGCTCTTATCGGTTTCGATGGTTTTCCCCTCGGGTTTGAGTCTCACGAACAGGATTTTTCCAGCGGTAGCTTGCCCGAAGTCGTCGAATCCGATTCTTGCTTTTCCGTCTTGTACCTTGACCCAGCAGTGGTCATTGTGATAGTAAAGGTCTTCGGGAAGGTTGACGGTTACGCTCTCACCTTCTAATTCGAAAGTTACCTCCATACCTAAAACCTCACCAGTAGTATCAATAATATTATATTAATAGTTTTGTTTATTCCATTTATAAAACCATTCTGCTAATTTAAATGGTTAAAATTAATAATTCTTTGTTTAGTTAAGAGTTAAATAATTTTTGTATTGGTGAATATTATTTGATTTTTTATCCATCGTATTATTTAACGGAATTTTTTAATGAAAAAGCAAGTCTAAAAAATAGAAAAATAGTGAATAAGTAAGATATATGGTTAATAATTGTGGCAATTAAGATGATAGTTGTCCTTTATCATTTTTGATAACTTTTTAACGTGATTCAAAATTTAAGAGAAGTTTTTAGGCAGAAAAATTTCTACAAAAAGGTTTATAATAAATACTCATTTGGTGCCTAGGTATTTTGGTTACCACATTTTTTATTTAAAAATATAACAGTAAGATATTAGATTTATTTCCACTTCGTATCAAAACTATTCCTATTATTAGTAGAAATTGCGGGTTAGGGAACATAAATTGGATTAAAGTTATGGAAATCGGCGAGGAAAAACTTTTAATGCGATTTATTCTTCTGTTAGTGTGAAATCTTATATATGAGAAGGTATCTAAACGTTATTATTCTAAAGTTGGAGGTGTAACGGATATTGTCCGGAATTGCCACTTTTGGATTAGCGCTGTTAATCAGCTTTCTTAGCGCTGCAGGGTTATACCTTTCTGCGAAATTTATGGCACCCAAAGGGAAGAAAACTAAGGAAAAAATGATGGTGTATGCGTGCGGTGAGAATTATCCCGCGGAGAAATTCCAGTTCAGGCTAGAACAAGTCTACTACGCTGTGTTCTTCACGATACTTGAAACGGCGGGTTTCCTGATATTCACCTCTGCTTTCGCGAATCCACTATACGGTGGAATATTCGTAGTGTTTGCTACTATAGCGGCAGTATTAGTCTTATATCGGAGATAGGAAAGGTGGTGTAATAATTGGGACTTATGGATAAACTTGTAAAATGGTCAAGGATAAAATCACCCTGGGTTTTCCACATGAACACCGGAGCATGCAACGCCTGTGACATAGAAGTCATCGCCGCTCTAATGCCCAGATACGATATTGAACGCTTCGGCTGCATTCTTGTAGGTTCACCAAGACACGCAGATGTTATGATAGGCACCGGCTCAATAACAAAAGAAATGACACCCAGATTCAAGCGCCTATACGAACAAATGCCAGAGCCAAAATTCGTCATCGCCGTCGGAAACTGCGCCATCTCTGGAGGCGTTTTCAAAGGATGCTATAACATTGAGGGAGGATACGAAAAAATAGTTCCAGTAGACATGTATGTACCTGGATGCCCACCTAAACCCGAAGCGATAATTGACGCAGTCGCAAAACTCTTAGGAAAATTACAGGGAGGATAACACAATGTCAGAAGAAACAAAAGAAACAAAACCGAGATTAAAACAATCCTCAAAGGAAGATGAAAAACTTAAAGCAGAACTAGAAAAAGCATTCGGAGACACAGTCGAAGTCTGGATTCCAAGAGCAAAAAGAATATTCATTAAGGTAAAGCCCGGCGACCACAGAAAAGTATTACAGTGGATGAAAGACAACTGGGACCTACAACACTTAACTACTGTAACCGGTGTTGACAAAGGAGACACCTTCGAAATCATATATCACTTATACAAGTATCAAGGATACCGTACACACCCTTCAGTTAAAACAGAAATTCCTAGAAAAAATCCAAAGATTGAAACGGTCGTTGATATTTTACCAGCAGCAACTTTTTATGAGAGGGAAGCACACGACCTTCTTGGAATAGTTTTTGAGAATCATCCTAATTTAGAGCGTTTAATCTTGCCAGATGACTGGCCGGAAGGGGTTTATCCTCTTCGTAAAGATTGGCTACCAGAAGGAGTTGAATAAAAATGTCGACTATTAAAATACCAATTGGACCCCAACACCCAGCACTAAAGGAACCAGTAAACTTTACTGTCGAGATTGACGGCGAGCAAATTGTTGACGCCAAGGTTAGAATAGGATACAACCATCGAGGAATAGAGAAAGCATGCGAATTAAGAACCTATGTTCGAGACATATATCTCCTAGAGAGAGTATGTGGTATCTGTTCCCACTCCCACACAACAACATTCACCCAAGGAGTAGAAGAGCTACTAGACCAAGAAGTGCCCCGAAGAGGACTCTACATAAGAACAGTTATCTGCGAGTTAGAGAGACTCCACTCACATATGCTGTGGCTAGGAGTTGCCGGACACGAGATAGGATTTGACACACTCCTACACTACACATGGAGAGACCGAGAACTCATCATGGACTTTCTTGAAATGATCTCAGGAAACAGGGTAAATTACGCCATGAACACTATTGGAGGAGTGCGAAGAGACATAAGCAAGGATATAATTCCCACCCTGAAGAAAGGTATGGACACCTTCAGAGAAAGACTCCAATACTATCTTAATCTCTGCTCCAATGAAACCACCGTTCTTGAAAGAACTCAGAGTGTAGGAATACTACCACCAGAAGTTGCTCGGAAACTCGGAACCGTGGGACCAACTGTCCGAGCATCAGGTATCGACATGGATTGTCGAAGAGACGATCCAAACGCTGCTTACGGTGAAGTACCCTTCGAAGTGTGTACCTGGGATTCTTGTGACGTCTTTGCAAGAGTAGCAGTACGTGTTCTGGAAATGATCCAGTCATGCAACATGATACAATGGATGCTAGACCATCTACCAAAAGATGAGATCAGACTCAAACTAAAAAGACGTATACCAGAAGGAGAAGTATTAAGCAGATATGAAGCCCCTCGAGGAGAACTCATCCATTACATCAAAAGTAATGGATCGGACAAACCCGAAAGAGTAAAGGTCCGATCCCCAACACTCGCAAACTGGCCATCAGTAGAGTACATGTTAAAGGGACATCACATCGCAGATGTACCAATAATCATTGCATCAATAGATCCATGTCTAAGCTGCACCGACAGAATCACATTTGTGGACATAGAAAAAGAAAAGAAATGGATGTGGGATCTGGAAAGCTTACGAAGATATGGTATTAAATTCTATGAAAAGAAAAGGTGGTAAAAATGGCCTTTGACTTACTATGGTACATTATTTTGTACTTGTATCCGGGAATAGGCAGCAACATAATAATACTTCAGTACTTACTATCCCAACAGGGCAACATTCTCATGGATCTATTTAAAATAATAGTGTTTCCGGGACTCCTATTCATAGGCGTGGTCTCACTTTTTGCAGAATGGTACGACAGAAAAATATACGCCCGATTACAGAATCGAGTCGGACCCTTCCACACCGGATACCACGGAATACTACAGCCTTTCGCAGACATAATAAAACTACTAGCCAAAGAAGACATAGTGCATACTGGCGCCGAAGCCCGAAGCTTAGCGGCAGCGCCAGTCGTGGCGCTAACACTAACCTTGGTTATGATGATGTTTATCCCGGTGTACAGGAGCGCAGGCATAATAAGCTTTGAAGGAGACCTTATAGTTGTATTATTCCTGTCCACGATCTTCGCCCTAATGGTGATTTTAACCGGCTGGTTCTCAACCAGCAGATTCGGTGAAGTGGGAACAGCCAGAGCAGGAATGCAGCTTATAGCCTACGAAATCCCAATGGTGCTATCAGCCATAACACCAGCAATTATAGCAGCATACTATTACTCTGTGCCGATACAGATTAACAGCTATCTTATCGCTTTGGGCGGAACAATTCCTGCAACATTAGCTCTTCCGTCACAGCTCTCGGTTTTGACAATAGCAAATATCACCCAAACGCAGGCGGCAATAGGCTTACCATTCATACTAGTAGCTCCCATTTCGTTTGCAGTGTTCGTGATCGCTCTAATGTCGGAGTTAGAAAAGATACCCTTCGACGTTCCAGAGGCACACACCGAAATAGTCGCAGGATGGCAGACCGAACTATCGGGCAAAAAGCTAGCCTTCTTCCGACTGGCTGGAGACCTCGAATACCTATGGGGCGCGGGACTAACAGCAGCCCTATTCTTGGGCGGACCATGGGGCCCGGGATGGGACATCGGATTAAGCCAGTTAGATCGCCTATTTGGAGCGTTCCCCTGGGGATACATTTTCGGCACCATATGGTTCCTAGTAAAAGTATTTGCAATCATCTTCCTAATAGCCAACCTGAGAACCCTGTTCGCCAGATTCAGAATAGACCAGATAGTTAGAGGAACATGGAAATATCTCATACCACTCGCTTTCCTAAACATAGTAATACTACAAGCAGTATTCTACTTCGACCTATTCGGATGGCAAACAACCTACAACCTACTATTATGGATAGCATTACTAATATAGGAGTGTGAAAAATAATGCCCAGACCAGGAGCAATGGAAGGAGAACTACTAAGAAACTTTCCCAAAAAACCATTCACATTATTCTACCCATTCGAAAAACTAGAACCATTCGAACACCTACGAGGAAAACACATACTATACCTCAAAAGATGCGTAGGCTGCGGAACCTGCGCCAAGGATTGCCCTTCAGCTGCCATTGAGATGATAGACTGGCCAAAAGAATACCCCGAAGAACTAAAAAACAAACCAGGCAAGCTGCCGGTCGTAGATTTGGGTAAATGCTTGTTTTGCGAACAATGTGTTGAGTCTTGTCCCAAGGATGCTCTTGAGATGACCACGTCTTACGAGCTTGCTACTTCGGATCGGAAGGCTATGGAATGGGTTGTTGATATGGAGACTGAGTGAGTTTCTTTCTTTTCATTTTTTATTTTTTGGTTGTTGTTTTGTTTTTCTTTTCTGTTTTTGTTTGTTTTTTGTGTTTTTGGTTGCTTGTAGTATTTGGTGGTTGAGTTGGTATTTTGTTTGTCCGTTTTCTTTTTTGGGGGTTATTATTTGTAGTTCTTGTGTGGTAGTATGAATTTGCTTAGTTTCTTTTCGAAGACTTCGGGGTATGGCATTACTTCACTGGTTCTTTCTCTTATTCCTTCGGGTATTCCTTTTTTCCACGTTAGGGTTGCTAGGTCTTTGACATCAATGGCTCTGCCTGAAACAATTTTTAGTATGAAGTAATCGGTGTAGTTTGGAACTCTCACTTCGATTTCTCTGTTGGATATTTTTATCCGTGTTTTCTGAGAGTTTAAAACGAATTTTTCGTCGATTCTGACTGTGTCTTTTATGGTTCTTCCTGTAACTTCTCCCTCCATGAAGTCTAGGAAGATTCTTACTGGTTTTCTCCCAGTTTCTATGAGCTTAATGCACCTCATGTATCCCGAGTTATTTTTCTTTTCAAGGGTTTCGATTATAGTTTCTGTGGCAAGCCATTTTCTTAACGTATCCAAATGCCAGCTGTTCTCTTTCGGTAATGCAAAATCGCAATCTCTGGTTACTCTGGATAATGGTGTGAATGCTCTTAGTGCGTATCCTCCAATTAAAATGAGTTTAGGGTCGTTGAAGCCGCTGGATCTTTAGGAGAGGAAGTCTATCAGCTTGGCGATCTCTTCTTCTCTGGCTTTCACCATTTCTACGTATCTAGACAAGTTCAACCATCTTCTGAACCGCCTCTTCTATCTCATGCTTCACATATTCATCGGCTAACTCGGTTTTCTGAACGGTGAACATCTTTTTACCGCTGAGTTTGTTGATGAGGTGGCACCCGTACCCCAGAGCTTGTCTGACTCTAATATCTGTTCCTCGAATTCTTTTCCAATAACTTTTCTTGGACAAATCCTTCAGGTTAATCTTGTTGCTGTTTGAGTATAGTACTGCGAAAGCGTCCATGAAAGCCCACCTCTGTATGCATTCGATTACTGTTTCCTCCATATTCTCAATAAATAGTTTTCCAATTTTTCTGTAATTTGTTGGTTTGTTAACGTATTCTACTTGGAATCTCCAGCCCTTTTTCTTGGCAAATTCTTCTAGTGCTCTGCCGTAAGACCGGTCTGTAACTTTTAAAGAATATGATTCCCTATGAACGAAATCCTGGTTCCATAGTGAAGCAGCGGTCTGGTAGGAAATTATCTTGAAACCTTTATCCCTTCCAAAAAAGTCCCATGGATCATTAACACCATCGGGAACCCAGTACCAACCGTTGTCCGAAACTTACCCATCTAGGACACTTCCAGATGGTGTTCGGT
>NZ_JBRAKS010000212.1:0-6685 GCF_052745115.1 Candidatus Jordarchaeum sp. | reverse complement strand
TCTGCGGGATGTTCTGGAGATGGTTATTTTTTTGTTCCTGTTGGCAATATGTTGGGACGCTTCCAGATCCTTAAAAAACGCCAGCAAAAATGGTCAGCCACAAAATTTTTATTTATGAGCGAAAAGAATTATATATTACATCCTTATAACTAACTAATAAAATAAATGAGAGGAGAGATGTGGTATGTCTTCTTACGAAGATTATCCCTTTAGACGTCTTGTTTTGGGTCCTATTTTAACCAGAAACGCAAACAAATATCCTAACTATCCTGCTATTGTAGACCTTTTCCGAAACAAGAGATTAACGTATAAAGAGCTTAATGATCGAGTTAACTCTCTGGCGAACGGTCTTCTAGATATGGGCGTACGACCAGGTGACCATGTGGCAATCATGTTCTATAATGAGCACAGGATAATGGAGTCCTACTTTGCAGTATGGAAAATTGGAGCTGTAGCTGCACCACTAAACTTCAGGTATGGACCAAATGAGTTAAAGTACGTTTTACCTCACTCCAAATCAGTGGCAATAATATTTGGTGGTGACTTCACACCCACTGTGGAGGAGATTAAAAAAGAAGTAAAGAATGTAAAACATTTCATTTGTGCTAGTGATACTCCACCGGAAGATATGAGAAGCTACGAGGAAATCATTGAGAGCTATCCCAGTACTGAGATACCGGGAAAGTACTGGCCTAAAGATGATGACCCTTGCTTATTATTATACACAGCAGGCACTACAGGGAGACCTAAAGGAGTAATCCATACACACAAAGACCGGTACATTACGTGTGCCGATTACAATATTCATATGGGATCAAGGCCTTTCGGGGTAGTGGGCGTGATCACACCCATATTTCACTGCTCAGCCCTGACAGGGCTTATATCGACAATGTATGTTGCTGGAAAGTGTGTAATCATGATGCCTGGTCCACCGGAACAGTTCCTAGAGGCATTAGACAAGGAAAAAATAGAAGCCACATTTCAAATACCCGTCATGTGGATATGGTGTATACGATCACCTAAGTTTAAGGACTACGATGTCAGCTCCCTAAAACACCTTGTAACCGGTGCCCAACCCACTCCACTAACAGTGAAAAAAGAGTTATTGGAGAAGTTCCCAAACGCCACCTTCCATGACCAGTTTGGACAGACAGAAGCCATGCCTCCAGCGACCGACCTCAGCTCCGAATTTGCAGACATGTACGGGAAACCCGACTCCCTAGGAATCCCACTGTTCTGTGTAGAAGTCAAAGTAGTTGATGAGAACGGCAATGTTGTTGCCCCCGGAGAGATAGGGGAGGCTGTCTACCGGAGCCCACATATCATGACCGAGTATTATAAGGATCCTGAAAGAACCAAACAAGCCTTTGAGGGCGGATGGTTCCACAGCGGCGACATGGTTCGCAGAGATGAAGACGGTTACATCTACTTCGCCGAGAGAAAGGATGATATGATTATCACTGGTGGCGAACACGTCTATCCAACGGAAATAGAAGAGGTTCTATACGCACACCCAAAAGTCATGGAAGCTGCAGTGGTCGGGGTTCCAGATAAAAAGTGGGGACAGACACCAAAAGCATTCATAGTCCTAAAGGAAGGGCAGACAGCCACCGAACAAGAAATATTAGACTATTGTAAAGAAAAACTAACCAGTTACAAGAAACCCACAAAAGTAGAATTCGTAAAATCTATACCGAAGAGCGTGGTCGGAAAAACACTCAGAAAAGTCTTGAGGGATCTAGAAAAAGAAAAATATGAGAATGCCAAAAAGTAATAACTAATTCATTTAAAAAATTTTTTTAATATTTTTCAAGGGCTGATTAGACATGAGTTTAGATAACAAGTTTTGGAATATCAAATTTGAGACTATGCCTAGGAATGAGATTAAAAATTTGCAATTAAAGAAACTTAAATCAACAATAAAATACGCCTATGACAAAACTCCATTTGTTAAGAAAAGTTTCAAGAGCGCCGGTATTACTCCAGACGCTATTAAATCTATTGAAGATTACACCAAAAGGGTCCCCACAATAACAAAGGACCAGATAAGAAGCGAAGCTGGTCAGAGCCGAGACCTTTTCGGGGGCTACCTGTCTGTTCCTTTTGAAAAACTTTTACAGTTTGGTGTTTCTAGAGGAGTTTCTGGTGAACGCACTTTTTTAGCTGAAACCGAGAACGACTTAGATATCTGCTCAGAAATGGTTGCTCGAGGATGGTATGGTCTAGGGGCTAGGAAGAGTGATACATTTATGGTAGACCAGCATGTTTCTGCAAGCTGGTCAGCGACTGCTCGAAAGGCGCTTAGCAGAATTGGATGTCTGGCTGCTAGATACTCAACAGTGCCTCCATTCTGGGAAGTGATGTTTACAACTTATGTGAGGTTAATCGAACCTAATGTTATAAATCAGCCTACTTGGCTTTTAATTCCAGCTATTAGAAAGTTTATCAAAGAAGGAATAAATGTCGATGAAATCAATTCGAATCTAAAGTTTCTTTCCCACTGTGGAGACTTGCTCAGCGAGCCGGTAAGAAAAAGGAATGAAGAATTTTGGGGTGTACCCTTGTACGATACAATTCACATACCTGAAGTTCATGTCTTTGGTTCAGAGTGTCCAGAGAAGAATGGTATTCACTTCTGGGAGGATTTAATGCTCGTAGAGCTTTTAGACCCTGAAAGTAATGAACCTGTAGGTCAGGGAGAAAAGGGTGAGGTAACATTCACAGTATTTGATATTGAAGCCCAGCCTTATCTGCGATGGAGATCAGGAGACATGGCTACCATGGATTCGGAGCCTTGTGCTTGTGGAAGAACACACGTTAGAGCCAAATATTATGGTAGAAAGTCACACACTGTTAAGGTTAACGGTGGCTCAATCTATTTGCGTGATGTAGAGGAGGCACTTTGGAAGGAACCGGCTATAGCGTTCAAACCATATCAGCTGGTGAAGTTCAAGGTTCAACCTCAGCCCAAATTAGTAGTTAGGGCTTCGTATGAGCCTGAGGCGAAGAGTCCTGATGAACTCAAAAAAGAATTAGAGCAAAAACTCGGCAGCGAACTCGGTGTGAAGACTGAAATAGAAATGATACCGCCAGAAGAGGTTACAAAAACACCTTTAGAACTGGAGTATTTACTACCTAAAAATGAGAGATTTCCTAACCAAGGGCATCTATTCAAGAGGTATATTGAAAGGTAGTAAATGAAGGAGGAGATATGCATGGCGAATGGAGAGTTTTGGAACCAGAAGATGGAAAAGTTACCTAGAGAGGAAATAAAAGAGTTACAACTCAAGAGATTAAAAGCAATTGTTAGGTATAGCTACGACAACACATCATTCCAGCGTGGAAAATTCAAAAAAATTGGTGTTACTCCTGAGGATATAAAAACCATTGAAGATTTCCAGAATAAAGTTCCTACTATGCTCAAAGATGATATCCGCAGTGAGAGGAGCGCCACAGGAGACCTTTATGGGGGTAGCCTGGCTGTTCCGAAAGAGCGGCTTAGTTTTATGAGCAGAAGCACTGGAACAACCGGTTTACCTACATTATTTGTTGACACTGAAAAAGATATTGAAACTTCATCGGAACAGGTTGTAAGAGCCATCTACGCACTGGGGCTCAGAAAAAATGACATATGCTTCTTAACCGAAACAGGCTACCTATGCTGGGAGCTACCAGTAAAAAGAGCGGTTGAGAAGATAGGAGCAAAACAGTTAGTATTCAACACCTTCTTCTTAGAGGAGCATATAATTAATTTCCCCAACTGGTTAATCAAGGTAAAGGCAAACTGGTTCCACACCGGAACAAGGATACTACATCTTTACAATCAGCTTGTTTCCCTCATGGGAAACATGAAAGAGTTACTACCCTCACTAAAGTTCTGCTCACAGTCCGGAGATATACTCAGCGACCCTATGAGAAATAGAAGCGAAAAATGCTGGGGTGTCCCAGTATACGATCATAACTCGGTTTCTGAGATGCACACCTGGGGATGGGAATGCCCGGAAAAGGATGGAATCCATTGGTACGAAGATCTACTCTTCTTAGAGGCTGTAGATCCACAAACAGGAGAATCCGTGGGTCCAAGCGAAGAGGGAGACCTGACATTCACCGTCTTTGACATCGAAGCACAACCCCATTTGAGATGGAGAACTGAGGATATTGGAATCATTAAAACAGAGCCCTGCAATTGTGGAAGAACACACGCTAGAACACAGGTTTTAGGAAGAGAAGCCTTCTCGGTCATAGTTGGAGACAAAACAGTGCATCTAAGAGATGTTGAAGATCTACTCTGGTCTTACCCTGAAACATCATTCCAACCATACCAATTGGTACGCTACAAAACTCAACCCCAGAGTAAGCTAATTATTCGTACAGCTCTTACTCCCACAGTTGAAGATAAGCAGGCAGCGAAAAATAAGATTGAAGAGGACATGGGTAAAAAATTGGGTCTCCCAACCATAATAAATCTAATAGACGAATCTGAAGTCAGAGTAATGGGACACAAGATGCAAAAAGTCCTAGTTAAAGACAAGGAATAAACGCAGAATCCTAAAACTTCAACTTCTCACCTTTTTCTAATTTCTGGTCACAAATTAGGTTGAAAACATTTAACAGATTTACCGCTCATAGAACAAACATCTAGGGACATACTATCATGAAGGAGTAAAGTATCATGACCAAAGGTGGTTATGCTGGTACAATACTGAAAGTAGACCTAACCAATGAGAGTGTAGAGAAGGAACCTCTCAGCGATGAATATGCTAGACGTTTTATTGGCGGTTTAGGAATAAATAACAAGTTAGCTTGGGACCTAATAAAATCAGATGTAAAACCATTAGATCCAGAAAATCCACTGATTTATGGTGCTGGACCCTTGATAGGAACACTGGCACCTGGTACTTCAAGGTTAATTCTTACCACAAAGTTTCCCATAAACGGAGCTGTTGCATCTGCATGTGGGAGCATGAGGTTCGCGGCAAATCTCAAGTGGGCTGGGTATGATCATCTAGTTATAACTGGTAAAGCTCGTAGACCAGTTTATCTTGGAGTTTTTGATGAAGATGTGGGGATTTTTGATGCTAGGGATCTCTGGGGTAGGGACATATTCCAGACAAGTGAGAAGTTATGGAAAGAGCATGGAAGTGAATGCGCGGTTAATACGATAGGTCCTTCAGGTGAAAATCTGGTGGAGATTTCTTTATCTCTAATTGACCGAACCTCCACACTTGGCAGAGGTGGACTAGGAGCAATAATGGGTTCAAAAAACTTAAAGGCGGTAACTGTTAGAGGAACAAAAGGTGTTAGAGTTTTTGATTCTAAGAGATTTTTGAAGCTGGTTAAAAAGATATTTGAGAAAATTAAGAGTAATCCTATTAGAGACTGGTGGTTAAATCTGGGGATACTCATAGGGTGGGATTCTTGGAACAAGGCAGGATTCGCGGTTAAAAACTGGACTGAGGTGTTTCCTAGGGAGGAGACCTCAGAGAGGGTTGGCCCAGAAGTATATTTGAGTAAGGCTAAGAAGGCGAGGATAGCGTGTCCCTCATGCCCGATGGGCGATAAAGATGTTCTGGAAATAAAGGAGGGCGAATTTAAAGGCCTGAGAACATACGCTACATCATATCTAAATACAACTTTTTATGGCTTAATGTGTGAAGACGGAAGCTACGACAAAGCCATTAAGTGCCATGACTTAGCCAATAGATACGGATTGGATAGCCTGATGATTGCAAACATCATGGAATTTGTCTTAGATCTTTATGAACAGGGCATTCTTACCGATGTGGATTTAGAAGGAATGCCTTTGAAGAGAGATTTTGAAACCGTTTTGAGACTGATTGAAAAAATTAATTCTAATGAGGGTATAGGCCATCTGCTATCGAAAGGAGCGGTAAAGGCGGCTCAAAGAATTGGTAAGAATTCAAAGAAATACGCTTTTGATACGAAAGGTCTCAGCATTATATTTGACCCGAGAATTAACTTTGGAACAGAGGTCTTTGAACAGATTGTTAATCCCAGAGGGGCGCATGTGGTTCAAGGAGAGACACCGACCTTGATTATGGGTAGAACGCCGGAGAAACTTCGAAGATATTGTGAAAAGGCGGGAGTAGAGGAGGAAGCTCTGGAGAGAACATTCAATCATCCCATGGGGTTCAATGTAGCAAGGCTCACAAAACATGGTGAAGATCACTACTCCGTGATAAGCTCTCTAGGAATCTGCGCAAGACAACAAATCGCACAATATTATCCAATGACGCTATGCGCTGAACTATTCACAGCCGCTACGGGAATTGAAATAACTGCCAGTGAACTCATAAAGACCGGCGAGAGAATTTGGAACCTACACAAAATCATAAATGTCAGGGAAGGATTTTGGAGAGAGCATGATAAGTTCCCCAACCAGTGGTTAAATAAAACAATAAAGGATGGAGATAAAGAGTTGACTTGGATGGATTACTACAAAGAGACCCAGATCACGGAGAAAACAATAAACCAGTTAGTAAATGATTATTATGATGAGCGAGAATGGAGCATAGAGAGAGGGGTACCCACAAGGGAAAAACTCATAAAATTGGGCCTTAAAGAAGAATCAGTTGAGCTTGAAAAGCTGGGTCTAATTTAAATACAATTTGGAGGCAGTGGTTTGGAATTTTTGCTGAAGAGCATGTTTTGCGTCATATAACAG
>NZ_JBRAKS010000211.1:0-6821 GCF_052745115.1 Candidatus Jordarchaeum sp. | reverse complement strand
TTTTTTAAGTAAAAAAGACTTCCTGGGGCATGAAAGGGACCGGTTTGAGCTCGATATTAAATCCTCAAAGATTTCCAAGGAGCTCGCAAATTGGCTCGAAAACAAAGGAATCCCATCTAAAAGAGTCTATTCGAACAATAATTATCGTAAGGAGCTCCCAAATTGGCAGCTGGAGATGCTTCCCGTTCTCTCCCATCGCTACATTGCCGTACGCTCCGGTGTCGGATCGTTCGGCTGGTCAGGCAATGTGGGCATCAAGGGTTACGGCGCCACCATTCAGCTGGGAACCGTAGTCACCACTGCAGAACTTGAACCTACCGAGCCTATCCCTCCTGAGGAATCCTTCTGCAACAAGTGCAAGCTTTGCGTATCTGCGTGCACGGCTGGCATGTTTGATAAAGAAAAAGAAACCTCTGTCACCATGGGCGGTTACACCTTCTCATACGGTGCGCGTAAAAACATCATGCGCTGCCAATTGGTGTGCGGAGGCTTCACAGGTCTAAACAAGAGCGGCAAGTGGTCCACATGGTCTCCGGGACGCTTCCATATTCCCGAAGACGAAAAGGAACTTGCTTCGGTACTTTTCCGCGCAATTTTTCAATACAAAGAATGGCCCGAGAGAACGGACGGCAAACCAGGTTTTGAAAACCCAGCGGCACCGGGATTAAATCTTCGACTCACCTGCGGTATGTGTCAAAACATCTGCTGGGGCAACCCAGAAGACACAAAAGAAAACTATCGCCTACTAACAAATTCCGGATGCGTACTCCAGAGAAAAAACGGAGACATAATCATACTACCCCCAGACAAAGCCCAAAAAGTATTCAATGAATTCCCAGATGAGCACAAGAGAAAATACTACTAATTTAAAATTACATTTATCGCGGACAGATAATCATCCATATACTTATCAAGTTTTTTTATTAATTTGAACAATTCCATTTCTTTTTGTTCTATTTCCTTGGATATGCGAAGTTTTTTTCTACGCATATCGTTAACTTAATACCAGAGCTCATAGAACTTATTTCTTATGCGCTCTACTTCTTCTACGATATTCTTATTATATGGTTAGGTAAGAACGGTGAACATCTTCTCAAAGTTGTGGGAAAGGAAGACTCTTTTTCACTCCCTAAATTCAACTCTTATTATTGTTTTGATCTTAACTTTTCTATCATGGCTTGGATGCCGTCTGTGCGTATTCCCATAAGGGTTTATCTACCCTAGCTTTTGTTTCTTGGGATACAGATCCGGTTTCTACAAATTCTCTGCCCGCGTCTCGCACTGCCTCAAAGAAGGGTTCGAATAGTTTGATGTCAAAGTATCTCATCAATTCACCGGCACCCTTGAGAATGGTGACAGCGAATCCTTCACCCCTAGTCCAGATAGTACACACTCGGTCAAAGCAGTGTAGTAGTGATTCAAAGTGTTCTTGCTCGGGGAATCCAGAATTTGATATAAGAATCCACCGCTGCCTTTTACTCTTGTATCTGGCTGGATGACTAGCAAGTCCGTCTTTACCCTCTATTATATCCGGTTTTATGAGAGGTAGTATTCTTTCAAACATTGCCTTCATGTAGGCCGTCATATTGTAGATGTAAAGTGGTGTGGCCCAAATCAGGACATCTGCTTCCAGAATCTTCTCCAACACCTCTTTCATATCGTCTTTTTGAACGCATTCTCCTGGTGTCTGGAACCAGCAGCTGAAACAACCGGTACAGGGATTGATGTTCATTCGTCGCAAGTATAAGGTTTCTGTTTCGGCTCCGGCTTCACGGGCACCCTCAAGAAAGGCTTGAAGAATTTTTTCTGTGTTTCCTTTTTCCATTCGGGGGCTTCCCTGAAAAGCTAAAAGCTTCATAAATTATCCTCCAACATATTATGTTATTTCGATTTGAAACTCTCTCTTGTGGCGTAGGCTGCTTTCGGTGCGTATTCCCATAGGGGTTTGTCAACCTTAGCCTTTGTTTCTACGGAAACCTTTCCGGTCTCCACGAATTCTCTACCTGCGTCCCTTACCGCCTGGAAGAATGGTTTAAAAGTTTTGGGGTCCCCGAATCTCAGCATCTCACCGGCACCCTTAAGAATGATATAGGCGAAACCTTCTTGATTTGTGAAACCACGTGAGATTCTGTCAAAGCAGTGTAATAGTGGCTTAAAGTGTTCTTCCTCGGGAAAACCAGCGTTTGAAATCAGAATCCATCGCCATATCTTATCATATCTACGAGGATGTCCGGTTAGCCCATCTGGAGCCTTAACCAAATCCGGTTTTACTAGAGGAAGCAATCTTTCTAACAAGCGTTTCACATACGCGGTCATATTGTAGATATATAGCGGGGTTGCAAAAATCAAAACATCAGAATCCAGAATCTTCTCCAACACTTCATTCATATCGTCTTTCTGAACACACTTACCCGGTGTCTCATACCAGCAGCCAAAACAGCCATTACAGGGATTAATATTCATACGCCGCAAATACAGGGTCTCGGTCTCTGCACCAGCATCACGAGCACCTTCAAGAAAGGCCTTTAGAATTTTTTCGGTATTCCCTTTTTCCATTCGGGGGCTTCCCTGAAAAGCTAAAAGCTTCATGAAATTAACCTCCGACAAAATATTAATATTTACAAACAGAGCTTTGTATCTCTAAAAAAGGTTTTGCTGTAATAGGTTGTTTGGGGCTGATATTTGCTTTTTAAAAAACTCAACTTTTACTACTCTTTGTATTTCATCCAGATTTTCAATAATTTCTTTTTCTTTGATTAGAAACAGTGCGGGAACAGACCTTTTTTTCCGGTTGCTAGAACCCAGCAGTCTGCTAAACTAATGGGGTACTTACATTTGAATTGACCAACGATTAATGCTAATTCTTCCGAAGGTACGATTTTGGATATTTTTATTAATTTTTCAATAAATTTTACCGATCCAACATGTCCTTCTTTTCGATATGTAACATGGTACATTTCTGAAAGCGTGACCAGATTACAAAATCCGTTTTCTACGATTTTCCAAATATTATCATTCTTTTCCAAATAATAGAGGTATATGAGGAAACTAGTGACCAGAGCGTAACTCCTCTGCAAGCTTGAGAAGTCTTTCCTCCCTCTTTTATTAATTTCTCTCCCCCTCTAATATAATAGTTGAATCTATGATTTCAAAGTCTAAATTACTGAGCTCTTTCCTGTGTTTTTGGACATATTCCCTTAGAGCACCGCGAATAAGTTCTGTGGTACTCGTGAACATTTTTTCCTCCATTATCTTCTGTAAATATTTCCGCAATTTTTTTACTAATCCTAACTGATGGAAGAACAACAAAGTCCGTTAAATCACCTTGTAAATAAAAATTACAACAGTGAATAAATTTAGCATGTTAATCTACTTTAAATTTAACGAATTCGTAAATATAATAAAGCCTAAAAGCATCAATCCAAATTCAGAAAGCTATTCACTGAATTAAACAAAATTTTAATTAGAACTTTTAAAAATTTTTATACGTGATATAATACTCTTGACTTCTTTTAATTCCTTTTTTATTCAACATATGATTTTTAACCCATTTTTCGCACATTTGTGAATTCTATAGTAGAGTTCGATGTTCTCTTAAATTGTTTGAAGTTCTTTCTTGATAATCATGCTAATTATATTTGAGAAGCCCGCATAATTTCCCCCTTTCACTCCGGAAAGGGTTAAACCATAAGAATAACCTCGCAGAATCTGCGAAAAATAGGTTTTAAGACAACTTATTCCTGCTCTTATTTTTTTAAAAAAAATAATATTCGCCGACTCACAATTAGGAATTGGAGCTACACTTTTTAATAGACAATTTAATATATGAGTTTATCAATTAAAATCTATAAAAAAATTCTAAAGAATGGGAGTGGTTTTGTGGCATATAAATATCCGTTATTGTATAAACACATATTAGAGAACTGCTCGAAAATATATCCGAAATCTGAAATCGTGTACCGTGACACTCTCCGATTCACCTACAAGGAGATGGACGAGAGAGCAAGAAAAGGATCAAACATGCTAGCAGACCTAGGAGTGAAAGAAGGAGACAAAGTAATATGCTTCGACTGGAACACCTATCAGTTCTTCGACCTCTACTGGAGCGTTCCCTGCATGGGAGCCGTACTTCACGAGGGAAACCCCCGACTCTCCATTGAAGAAGCCGAGTACGTAGTAAACCACGCGCAAGACAAAGTACTTCTCTTTAACCAAGACTTCCTAGCTCTGATAGAGGCAATCGCCCCCAAACTAAAAAGCGTAGAACACTACATAGTGATAAATGACACCAAAGAAATCCCAGACACCAAACTGGAACCCATACACAACTACAACGAACTACATGAATCTGCATCCGCCGACTACGAGTACCCCGACCTAGACGAAAACAGTATAGCCACCATGTGCTACACCACCGGAACCACCGGACTACCCAAAGGCTGCGTCTTCTCACAGAGAGCAGGCGTACTACACAGCCTAGTGCAATCCGCCGCCTCCGGAAACTACTGGGGAATCACCAACGAGGACGTACTACTGCACATAACCCCACTATTCCACGCACACGCTTGGGGACTACCCTACTCCTGCGCACTCTTCGGAATGAAACAAGTACTGCCCGGCAGATACGAGCCCGCCACGATGGTAGACCTACTAGTAAAAGAAGGCTGCACAGTATCGGCATTCGTACCCACCCTACTAGTAATCATGATGTGGGCACCCAATTTCAAAGAAGCCATACCCAAACTAAAAGGATTCAAAGCCTTCATAGGTGGCTCAGCACTACCCCGAGGCCTAGCAGAACAGGGATGGGACTACGGCATGAAAATATTCGCCGCATACGGCTTAACCGAAAGCTTCCCACTACTTACCGAAGCATTCATCAGACCCGAACAAAAAGACCTACCTAAAGAGGAAAAAATCTCCCGATGGATCACCGCCGGAATACCAGTACCACTAGTCCACCTAAGAGTAGTAGATGAAAATATGAAAGATGTTCCAGCCGACAACGAAACCATGGGCGAAATCGTGGTAAGAGCACCCTGGCTCACCATGGAATACTACAAGGAACCAGAAAAAACTAAAGAACTATGGGCCGGGGGATGGATGCACACCGGGGACATCGCAACCATAGACGAGGAAGGATACATCCACATTAGGGATAGAACCAAGGATGTCATAAAAAGCGGTGGCGAATGGATATCCACACTAACCCTAGAAGACGTCGCCAGCATGCATCCCGCCGTAATGGAAGCATGCGTCATCGGAGTCAAACACGCAAAATGGGACGAAAGACCACTAGTCATAGTCGTACCCAAACCCGACTTCAAAGGCAAAGTCACCGAAAAAGAATTGCTCGAACACTTCAAAAAGTATCCGGAGAAAGTGCCAAAGTGGTGGCTTCCAGACAAGGTAGTTCTCGTGGACAGTTTGCCTAAGACCAGTGTGGGCAAGTTTAACAAGAAGGTTCTCAAAGAGCAGTACAAAGATATTCTAATGGGGTAAAGTCTAATAGTCCCTCTTTTTATTTTTTTTTAAAAAAAACTAATTTAATAATAGCAAATGCTTTTACTTTTCTTACTAAAAATTTATATATGTTTACAAATGATTAGATCATATTTGGGAGGGTGAAATAGTAAAATGGGTGTTGGAGAGGAAACTCGGGATAAAGCCAATCAAGAGGAGGATTTGGAAAAGTATTTTTTATCAAACACGATATTTACCCTCTTTTTTGGCATCGTTTTTTTGACAGTAATTGTTTTATTGATTTATGTTTCAAATCTGCTTTATGGAAACCCGTTGATAAACTACATATTGTATGGAGAAACGGGAGGAAAACTCCTTTTTTCTATAATTTTAATGGTATTAATAATTGGAGTATACGTATACGGACTCATAAGATATCGTAAGAAAATATATTGGAAAACCCCGCCTTATGTAAGCAAGAAATTAAATGCAGTTTTTGCCATAGGGTTTATTTGGTTGTGGTTAAGCGGGTTGTACTTTATAAGAGAGTTTTCTAGTTTCCTTTCAGATTTTGGCACGTACACTAGTTATTGCCTGTTTAACGGCTATAGCTACTATCTAACCGGAGATTTTAGTTTTGCAATGAATTATAATATGATTTTTCCCATGGTACAATCAGTATCAGAAAATTGGGCATTCTGGCTGTACTGGCTTATTTTACCCATGTTTATGGTATCACTTCTTATGGTGATAGGGGGTTTTCTCTACGTGAAACACAAAAAATAATAATAGGAGAGTGAGGTTTTAAATAATGGGGGGTCTTGGATTGTTTTTTGATGATGACCTAGATTTGCAGAAAGCATACTGGAGAATTACCGTGATGTCCACCCTGATTGCGGCGTTTTGTATTTCCGTTTACGTAATCTATTTGTGGATGGTGTTTCCAACCTTTTTGAAATTCCAATAGGCTGTATTCCCACTTTTTTAACACGTCCTTTGGACTTCCAAACGCTCTCGGGCTGTTATGGCGTCTTGAAGTCAAAAATTTTTATGTAGGAATTTTAGACACCACATCATCTACTTTGAAATCGATTGTTTTGTTTAAAGTCAATACCACAACCGAGTTCGTATTATTAATGTTGCTTTTTATTCCTTTCACACCGTTTTTTACCGTATACGGGAAGTATATGCTTGTGTTTTGCTCAAGTTTCCCGGAAAAGAAGCGTTTTTTAAGCCCCCGAAACAAAGGAGTAAACAACCACATAATTAAGAACAAAATTAATAGAAAAGGGTGGTGCACATTTTCTAAAAGCGCATGGTTGCCCAAAATAAGGTCATTCCAGACCACTCACCGGCTG
>NZ_JBRAKS010000210.1:0-6891 GCF_052745115.1 Candidatus Jordarchaeum sp. | reverse complement strand
GAGTACAATTATTCTTTTCGAACTATCCCAACAACCCACATACTTAAGGCGCCTTTTCTTACAAGACGATAATAAAATTAATTAGAAGGAAAAATGAATAATAATAATACAAATTTAAACAAAACATAGACTATATTTTATTTAAAACTAAACCAAAAATCTAAGGGTTGTGTGGGAAGTGTGGAAAAGAAAAATTGAAACCATGCCTAGAACAGAAATTGAGAAACTTCAAGGAGAGAAACTCAAAAGACAAGCACAACACGTGTACAACAACTCAACACTTCACCGAAAAAAATTCGACGAAGCCGGAATAAAGCCGGGAGACATCAAAACTTTAGCAGACCTAAAAAAGATACCGCCAATGACAAGGGAAGATATGAAGAAAGCGGTCACCAAAGAAGACATTTTCGGAGGGAGACTCTGCGTACCGAGAGAAAAACTCTGGCTCATGTTCAATCCTCCAGAGATAATGGCCCAACCCCCACTAATACTCACCGCGGTAACCCACAACGACCGAGAGACAATAGTAGAACAACTAACCAGATTCATGGTGATGTCCGGAATGGTGCGCGGAGACATCGTTGAGCTCCAAGCAAGCCAGTGGGAAGTCATAGGAAGACTCCTCGAAAGCGTGCATCACGCTCACCCCAGTGTGCAAACCACAATACCTTTCACCACTATCCCCATCGAAAGCACGCTATCCCTACTAGACGTACCCCGAATGACCTACCTAGCAGCCTTCTTCAAACCCCGCGTAATGATCACCACCGCAGACGTAGCGAAACTAATGGTAAAAGAAGCCGAAAAAGAGGGCAAAGGCCCCAAAGAAGCATTCAAACCCCAAATAGTAATACACAGAACAAGACCCGGAAGCCCAATACTGAAAAAAGACATGAGAGAAGAATTCAAGAAAACCTGGGGCGGAACCCACCTAAACATGCTAGACATTCAAGACAACCACTTCTACGCATTGGAATGCGAAAAATGTAACGGACTACACGTATGGGAAGACCACTTCATAGTAGAAACAATGGACCCCCAAACCGGAAAAATAGAATCAGACGGAGCAGGAAACCTAGTAATCACCAACCTAACCGAAGAAGCAACCCCCCTCCTAAGATACGTATCAGACACCAAAGGCAAACTAGTAAAACAACCATGCGAATGCGGAAGAACACACACACGAATCCTCCTAGAAATCTAAAAAATGAAATAAAAATAAAAATTATGAAAATGAGAGAGAGGTTTAAGATATGAAAGAAGAGAGAGGAAAATACTGGAACCCAATAATCGAAACCATGCCCCGAAAAGAAATGGAAGCACT
Source organism: Candidatus Jordarchaeum sp. (assembly GCF_052745115.1). Taxonomy (NCBI): domain Archaea; kingdom Promethearchaeati; class Candidatus Jordarchaeia; order Candidatus Jordarchaeales; family Candidatus Jordarchaeaceae; genus Candidatus Jordarchaeum; species Candidatus Jordarchaeum sp. Next base: position 5,567 of record NZ_JBRAKS010000210.1, on the reverse strand, counting down.
ACAAACAAAAAGACTCATGCAAGAAGTAAGACACGCCTACTATAACGCCCCCTACTATAAGAAAAGCTTCAACGAGGCAGGAATCACACCCGAAGACATAAAAACCATACACGATGTCAACAAGCTACCCATACTATACAAGGACCACCTAAGAGACTGGCGGGCAAAAACCGGAGACCCCTTCGGAGGAGTACTCGCCATAGAACTAGGAGAAAAAGTACTCACCATAAACGCCTCCACCGGAACAACAGGCATACCCACCATATTTGCCTACACCTGGAATGATAGATTAGTAGCCACAGAGCAAGAAACCCGAATGAAATGGATGAGAAACTATCGACCAGGCGACTTAGTCTACATGACCGGATTCCGATGGCACGGCTACGTAGTACAAGCATACTCCGGAGCAGACCAACTAGGCGTACAATGCGTCCTCGACTGCGGATACCCCCTACCCTTCATATCCCAAAAACACGTAACAACAATGAAAAACCTGCGACCAGACATCTACGCCGGACCAACACTAACACTATACTCCATCATAGAAGAAGCCAAAAAAATGAACGAAGACCCCAAACAAATATTCAAAAGCTGCAAATCACTCGAAATCGGCTACGGCGATGTGGTTACGAGGGCGGTTAAGAGGCGTATTGAGGCTGAGGCTGGTGTTCACCCGGATAAGATTTTTGATTGGGGTGGGGTGGCGGATCCTTTGTGGTACTATGGTGACTGTCCGTTCCATGTGGGTAATCACTCGTGTGATGATATCTTCTATACTAATGTTTGTGATTTTGAGAGTCATGAGCCGGTGGCTGAGGGTGAGCGTGGCGAGCTGGTTATTACTAATCTTTTTGCTGAGGCTACGCCGATGTTGAGGTGGGGTTCTGAGGATACTGCGATTCAGAATACTGAGAAGTGTCCTTGTGGTCGGACTTATTCTCGGTCGACCATTCTGGGCCGGGAGGCTTTTGCTGCGAATATTAAGGGGACTATGACTTTTCCCTCGGAGATTGAGAACGCGTTGGGTGATATTCCAGGGTTTACTGAGTATTTCACTGTCCTTAAGTATAAGAAGGGCCCCATGGAGACACTGAAGATTAAGTTGGCTGTTGATGCGACTAAGATTAAGGACAAGGATGATTTTACAAAACAGGTTAAAGGTGCTTTGAAGGATAAGATGGGTGTGGATTCAGAGATCGAGATTGTGGAGAAGGTTTCTGATTTGCCTTTCGTGGGGCACAAGGTTATTAAGCTCTTAGACCTGACTAAGGAAGCTCAATAATTCCCCCTTTCCCTTTCTTTTTTTAAAATTTTTATCTGGTTTTGTGTTTTAAATTTTCGTTAGTGTTATTTTAGTTTTTTCTTTAGGGCTTCTATGGCTCCTCCTTCTTTTATGATTTCCATTAGGAAGTCTGGTAGTTTTGTTCCTTGGAGTTCTTCACTGGTTTTTGTGTTTCTGATTATTCCTTTTTCGAGCTCGATTTCTATGGTGTCTCCTTCTTCAAATTTTTGGGCAACGTCTTTAACTTCTACTAGTGGTAGTCCGAGGTTTATGGCGTTTCTGTAAAATATTCTTGCGAAGAATTCTGCTACTATGGCAGCTACACCCAGTTTTTTGAGAACGTAAGGGGCTTCCTCTCGGCTGGAGCCGCATCCGAAGTTTTTTCCTGCAACAATAATGTCTCCCGGTTTTACTTTTTTTGCGAAGTCTGGGTTTACCATTTCCATGGCGTGGCTTGCCATTTTGTCTTCGTCTCTTATGGTTAGGTAGGGTCCGGCAATAATTATGTCGGTGTCAATATTGTCTCCAAATTTCCAAACTTTTCCTCGAATAACAGTGGTCATAAAACACACTCTCCCACATACTTCCATTTATGATGTAATTAAGCTCCCTTTTTTTCTTCTCCTCTGTTTTAAATTTTTCTGGGATCCGTTATTTCGCCTTTTACTGCTGATGCTGCAACCGTGTATGGGGACGCTAAGTACACTCTACTTTCCTTGCTTCCCATTCTTCCGATGAAGTTTCTGTTTGATGATGATATGCACACCTCTCCCGGTCCCAGTACTCCGGAGCTTCCTCCGATGCAGGGTCCACAGTGTGGATTGCAGATTACACATCCTGCATTAAGGAATATTTCGAATAGTCCTTCACGCATTGCTTGGGTGTAGACCTCTTTGGAGGCGGGAATAACAATACATCTCACGCCTCTGGGAATCACTTTACCCTTCAAAATTTTTGCTGCCGCCCTCATATCCTCAATTCTGCCATTGGTACATGAACCAAGGAATGCCTGGTCTATTTTTATTCCCTCGACCTCTGAAACTTGTACTGAGTCGCCGGGGCTGGGCGGCTTTGCCACCTGGGGATCAAGGTTTGAAATGTCCATTTTAATTACTTCCTCGAATGTGGCGTCTGGATCATTTCTAACCACTTCGAATTTTTCTCTGGTTCTAGACTTTACCCACTCGACGGTTTTTTCATCCGGTTCGATAATTCCGGCCTTGGCTCCTGCCTCTATAGCCATATTGCTCAGTGTGAATCTTCCATCAACACTCAACTGTTTGACTGCTTCACCAGCATATTCCATGGTTTTGTAGGTGGCTCCTTCCACCCCGATATCGCCTATTAACCTGAGAATAATGTCTTTACCCATAATAAATTCCGGGATTTTACCCGAAACATCGAACTTTATGGTGGCTGGAACCTTAAACCATAATTCGCCAGTAGCCAGAACCACCGCCATATCCGTTGAACCAATACCCGTACTGAATGCACCAAGGGCACCGTAAGTTGTAGTGTGAGAGTCGCTTCCCACGATGAGGTCGCCTGGTTTTACGAATCCCTTCTGGGGAAAAACTGCGTGGCAGATTCCTTCACGCATTCCCAACCAGTTCTCAATATTATACTTATCCACAAACTCTTGGCACTTCTGGTGTATAATGGCTTCATCAATTTTTCCGGCGGGAATCCAATGATCTATTAAGGCCACCACTTTGTCTGCGTCCCATACACGATCCAAGCCCAGCTCGTCGTATATCTGGGCGATACGCAGTTCAGTCAACCCTCACCCTGGGGGCTGATTTCCAAGCATCTCGTGCACCATGACGCGGTCTATCCTAGCATTAACAATGTCTCCTGGTTCCACTTTCTCGTTACCGGAGTGACTAGCCAAAATCTTCTCCGAAATCGTCATACCCATAAAACCATATCCTCCAAAAAATATCCGCTTATCAATAAATTCAATTAACTATAATGTAAGGATAAAGTAATGTAGTTACCTTAGCTTTTTTAGTTTTCCATTACTCTTTCTTAAAGTCTAATTATTTCTCAATTTTCCGCAATATGGCATCACCGACCTCCTGAGTCTTACTTGGAGACAAACCAGCATACTTCCCATAGCATAAATCTGGTGTTCTAATATTTCCCTCAATTAGAACTTTGGAAACAGCTTCTTCGATTCTTTGGGCTGCCCTTTTACATGCCTTATCTGAATGTTTCAAAGCCAACCATTCAAGCATCATCTTACCAGAAAGAATGGAGCCTATTGGATTAGCTTTCTGTTGACCCGCTATATCTGGGGCGCTGCCATGGACTGGTTCAAACATCCCATATTTTTCGCCAATATTTGCGCTGGGAGCCACTCCCATTCCTCCTATTAGTACTGCAGAAAGGTCGGATATTATGTCTCCTTGGAAGTTTGAGGTCACTACCACATCGTAATGTTCAGGGGCTCTAATCATCCACTGAGTCATAGCATCAACATATACGTAGTCTCTCTCAATCTCTTCGTAACCCTTAGCTATTTCGTCATAAATCTTTCTAAAAAGTCTGCACCCATCCAACACGTTACTTTTATCAACGCAACTCACCCGCCTCTTACCATCTCTGGGAGCCCCACCCCGCCTCATACACAGGTTGAACGCGTAACGAATAATTCTTTCCGCTCCTTTACGAGTAATCACTCTAACATCCACAGCAAGCTCCTCAATTCCTCCTCTGTTCAATGCTCCTCTAATAGGAGCATACAATCCCTCGGTGTTCTCACGTACCACGACAAAATCCACATCTTTAGAACTCTTATCCAGAACTCGAGACTCTATTCCCTCAAACAACTTGGCAGGCCTCAAATTAGCATAAAGATCCAATCCAAACCTTAAACCCAACAAAATGTCTACACCCGCAAGAACACCTCCCGATTTAACTGCACCGGGCCACCCAATAGCGCCAAAGAGAATTGCGTCAGAGTTTTTACAAGCGTCCCAAGCCTCGTCCGGCCACTCCTTCCCAGTTTCCAAATAGTGTTTCCCGCCACAGGGAAATTCTGTGAATTCCAGATTAAAACCAGTCACCACATCTCTAGCTGATTTTAGAATCTTTACAGTTTCGGGAACAACCTCTTTACCCACACCGTCGCCTGAGAAAACTATAATCTTGTATGTTCGAGTCAAAAGTATTCCTCCACAAAAAAATCGAATACGCTGACATATAAGTATCATGCTCAACAAGTTTTAACCCTTTTTTTGAGAAACTATAATAAAAACTGATATTCCACATATTGGATTTAAAGGAAAATTCGAATACTATTTGGAGTTGATTCATTGAAGAAGCGTATATCCCTCAAGCTTATTACCCTGAATCAAATCCGCCATACGTAGAATGTTAATCGCTCTACGTGTTTCAAAACTATTAATATTCTGTATTTTCTTACTGCAGTTCTCCCAAATCTCCAACTCGTCAACTCTGCCGTTTTTGGATAGGTAATCAGTAATACACAACATACAAAATAGCACATTTTCAAAAGATTTTATCCTCTGTAAAACCTCAGACCCTTTCTCTGTAAGTTTGTGATAAATGTGGAAAATATTTTTGGGAGGTGGCTCTGGACCCGCGTACTCCACTACTCCTAGTCTCATGAGGTCAGACATACGTGAATAAACGGAACTCTCCCTCTGTCCCGTAGCCAAGGCAATTTCCGCGGGAGAAACCGCTTTTCTACCCATCATTATGATGACCTTTTTCAGGTAGCCAGGCAGCTCCCCTAGATTCAAATCAGTATCGTCCCGGAGTTTATAGCGGATCCTCACCGTCTGCACAAGACCCATACCTCTGAGCTTTTCCAGCTGGGACCAGCAGGTGCGTCTACTCACACCCAAAAAACGCATAAGTTGCCTTGTAGTCTTAGGGGTCTCCAAAGCCAATAAATAACGTAATTTACCATACAACTTTATAGCATCAATATCTCTAAAAAAATCAATAGCTAAAAAACCCAGCGGTGTCAAAACAAAATAATCATTCTCACTTCTAATAAAACCTACTTTAGTAAGAGGCTCCAAATATCTTTTCCGAAACTTGGAAGAGAAATCCCGCTCAAAACCTAGCATCAGTATTACAGAATCAAAACGTAATCTCTTATTTTCAAAAAGCAAATTTATTAGCGCCCGACGATTCTTACTAGCCAATACCTCTATAGTCTTTTCAGCGCTCAACACAACCACCGAATACGGAAAATCCCTATAAAAAACCTACATAAGCTTCGCTTTTTAGACAAATTATAAAAAACCTTTTT
>NZ_JBRAKS010000209.1:0-6935 GCF_052745115.1 Candidatus Jordarchaeum sp. | reverse complement strand
GAGGGCGTGGTTAGGCAGCGTTTAAGTCGTGGTCCGTCTTTGGAAGGAAACCTTTTCTTTGCCCAGCGGTGGTTCCTTTTAGCGGATTTTTGTTCTCCACGCTGATTGCCGAATTGGTTCTTGTGGGCAGGGTTGTAGCCTTGTATTGGACATCTCTGCGGATGTTTAGGTTCATGATTAAAGTCCAAGAATGGTATTATTTATCATTAAATCTTTCTACTGTTGTGAACCCCATAAATCACCCTGCAAAACTTTCAGTAAGTATCACACAGTAGCCTAATTAAATAACCGTTAAAAATATCAAGATCTTGGTACAAAATCAGAAGCGAATTAAACCAAAAACAAAAACTTCTTTATCAACCCTTTTCTGGCTTCAACAGGCAAGGAAATATTGGTCCGAAATTGAATCTAAACTGTAAAAAAAATTAGAAAAAGTAATTCTTACTTAACAATGAAGAGGAGTACCATTTCTGAGACCCTGAGGTGGTAGGGACAAGAAATTTTTACTAAAAGTAAAAGAAATAATTATGAAACTAAGAGGGGTTCCCATCGTTTTGCAGAATCAGAGCCATTCTGTTATTTTCGCTTCTCCTCGAAAAAGATCCTTTTTAAGTTCCCCTGCCTTATATTCTTTAATCATAGATTTTTGAGTTGAGTATTTCATAATATTCATTTCTTTCAAAAAATAATCTGTCTGCGCGATAAGTTCATCGTCAAGAAGCTTTGAATTGAATAGAGTATTATACTTAGGGTCCATAAGCTGATTGCGTTTTTTAACGTTGTAATTTGAAGCTTCTACCTTCAAATAATAGTATGTGGATGGATCAAATACTCTTGCCTTATGTTTCCTCAGTTCTTCTCTACGCTCTTCTTTACTTAGAGGATAGGTTATAGGTCTGGGTAGTTCTCTGTTTACTCCGACCAAATTCGACCCAATGACTGATGCTAAAATATCGGAGGAGGGACTTTTCTCACTTTTTATGTTTGAAATTATTTCCCTCTTTATATTTGTAGAGTAGACAATGATATCCCCTATTCTGTTTTTTTCTTCAAATTCTCTAAGAAATGTCCTTATTCTCGCTATTTTTGGTTTTGTTATAGCAGATCCTTCAAAATCAAACCATATATTAAAGTACTCTCTTTTGATGTATTCTTTCGCCAAGTTTTTAATGTCCTCAATCCCGAATTTTAGAGATACCGGGACAAATATTGGTTTTTTATTTTTATAGTCGAGGATGTGATACGCCTCATCGACGGATTTTAGATATTCATCTAAGGTCATTATAATAATTTTTTCTTTTGTTTTTAGGTCGTACCTATCAATCTTTATATTTGGGATAAACAAAATTGGATCTGAAAAGTTGTAATAATATTCAAAAAAACCAGATATTTTTTCAAGGCTCTTAAATTCTTTATAAGGTTTAAATTCAAGTTTAAGAGATATTATATGTGGATGTTCTGATTGCCACTCCTCAAATCCAAACATTCTTTTAATCTGCGTATCATCCGTCTCACTCAGAATATATTTAATGGACCTGAGATCCATAGATTTAGAATATTCTAGGAGAACTTTTTGGAATAGTCTTCTTTCTTCCATAAATATTTTTTTGTTATGTTTTTTGCATCTATTACTTTAGTAGGTCTATCTATTTCTAGAGTTCCAACCCTGAATCTTTTCACGTTAAATTCTGAATTTTTGTCGGTTATCGTTTCCTTTATCTCTATATTTTTAGCCATCTCTACTCTTTCCTAATTTTTTCTATGGCTCCATTCACTATTTCCTCTCTTACTCTAAATTTAGATTTCTTTATCAAACACAAAATATTTATCGCCTCTTCCTTGGAAAAAATTCTATATCGGCAGGTACAACTCTCAATAAATCCTATTGTACCAGTAACTCTTGCCAAAAGCTGCGGAAAATTTCTTTTCAAAAAATTTTTGGGTTTCTCATCATCTAGTATCGTCATAAATTCTGTTTCTAGAAAATATAGGACATATGAGATAACAATGATCTCATGGTCTCACCCTTTTTATTTCTTCCAATGAGAAAAAGGGTCTTAGTATTTCACCGTAATTGTAATATTCAAAAATCTCAACACATGTTCCAATATCCTTTTCTATCACTTGATAGTTATTCGACTTCTCAACTTCAGCTTTTATTAATGGTCCCGTAACAAACTTAAATATTCTTGCATTAAGTAACCGAAGAAGGCACTTTGGTTGTTCCACATCGTCAAGGAAGCAGATATAAAAACTGCTATCGGGAACTATAGTGACACTAATCATTAGTACTAACCAGCTCCACGTATCTCTCTTCAGTGATCACCCCCTTCTCCATCAATTTTTTTGCAATTTCTTTTCTCTTTTGCTGCGAAAGGAGTTCATCGGATATTCTCGACTTTTGTTTGTACTCATTATAGGTTAAATATATCAAAAAGAGAAGCTCCTCTTTCGATAACTTATCATACATTTCCCTAACCATCTTCATCATGCCGAGTAAAGCTTTAAGCTTTGGATTATCTGAATAATCTCTCACTAGCTTATTGTAGATTTCTCGCCCTTCAGGAGTAAGACGAATTGACTTTTTACGGTCGAGCTGATAGGCATTAGTATGAAATACGGGATTTTTTATCAATTCGTCGATATCCTCTGAGTAAGGACCGTAATAATGTTTTTCGAAGGTAACAAACTCACCTATCTTAGGATTTGCCTTTGAGAGAATAAACAATTCTTTTTGCAGATGTAAAGGTGATGGAATGGGTTTATTTTCTACCCCTAAAAGTAAGATAATGTAGCGTTCTATTATTTCAATCTCCATTAACTCTTTTTTTCTCCAAATTTAATCCCTCAATAACTTTACTCAAGAATTGGATTTCTCAAATTATTTTAACATTAATTTTGAGAAAGCTCTACACTACTCTCTCTGAAAGCGTATCTAATAAACATCCCCATATTTACTGTTAAGATTTTACGCTTTATCTATTTCTGGCTAGAACTGTTTTTTAAGTGAAATACTGCGTGCAGAATTTTATGCCGGGTATGATTTGGTAGGCGATTCCTAGAATGTGTGGTGAGAGTGCTGCTTTTGGATCAGAGTATACTTCGAATTGGTGTTTGATTTCCAGTTCTTCTAAGGTTTTGTGGATTTTTTTGGTTTCATCGGTTAATCCGTATTCATCTGTGCTTTCACAGTTTATTAATAATTGCACTTTTTTTAGGGCATTTGGATTTTTCCTAATCATGTAATTAATATCGTATTTCTGCCAGTTATTTGCAGCCTTTTTATCCCATTTAACGATTTTTCCACTCTTGTCTCTTTTAACTGTTGGCATTAAGGGATTATCCTTGGAGAACAGTATGTCGAAGGTGTCCATTATGTCACCATATGTGGAGGCTCCGAGTTGCTCGGCGATTTCTCTTCCTAACAGTTTCTCGTATATGGGGGTGACCAGCTTCCAGTCCAGTAAATCAATGGTTATATTCGCGGGACTTAATGCTGCCGCTGCTACGAATTTTTCGGGATGATGGAGACATATGCTCAGTGTTCCGTATCCGCCCATTGATCCTCCCATCAGGGCTCTGTGTTGCTTATCAGGAATGGTTCTATAGTTCGCATCCACATATTCTATGACGTCCTTAACAATGTAGTCCTCAAAATTGCCCGTGTAGGGAGAATTTAGAAAGAAGCTGCCCTTTGTTTGAACCGCTCCCGTGAAGTCCTTGGCACCATCCTTGTGGGGCAGATGTAAACTCCCATCGGGCTGAACGAAAATAAATGGGTCTAGCTTTCCTTTGGTAATCATTTCGTCCAGCTTCGCGTATGAGAGTATTCGGTCCAAATCTATTTGTTCTAAAATTTCTGGTGGTATTAATTCTACTGGCAGGTTTTTGTTATCTTCAAGTGTGGAAACTACGGTCATTTTCTGATTATTTCCAGTGTAGCCATGTAAATAGACGACTACGGGATATCTCCTATCCTTAGATTCAAAATACCCAGGAGGAAGATAAACATATAATTCGCGGTCCACTGGGCTATTGATGGGATTATTCTCCAAGCTTTTTACATGAATATTATCAACACGGTATCGTTTACTAGCATTTTTTCCACTCATAACCTCACTCTCCAGAATTTACCTCCCATTTCCAAAATTTTTAACTAATCTAAATTTAAGTAAGCAAGTATTATAAATTTGTACCTAAAACATCAATGGAGAATGAGAAATACTAATATTCTCCAACGCTATTGTAATTCCTATTAAAAGACATTAGGGGCGATCAAAAACGGTTCAAATAACTAAAACCGAAATATCGGTTCCATCCCGAACACAAATCTATCGCAGTAAGATTCTGGAAGCACCCTATGAGATATGTATTGAACGTGCCCGCTATTATACGGAATCCTATAAGGAAACAGAGGGATTGCACCCTGCCATACGTGCAGCAAAAGCTCTGGAAAACACTCTGCGAAAAATGACTATCTATATTCTTCCCGAGGAGCAAATCGTGGGAAACCGTTCCAGCAAACTCGTAGCAACCGTTATCCCGATTGAAAGAGGCGAGCTCAACTATGTGTTAAAAATTGATTTGAAAAACCTCAAGAATAGGGAGAATCAACCCTTCCGCATTTCGCGGGAGGAAGAGAGGGAACTCTTGGAGATGTTCAAGTATTGGAAGGGCAAAACTGTAAGAGACCTTAGAACCAAAATCATGAAAGAAAAGGAACTACACTTCAAATTCAGTTTTGGACCCAAAGCTAGCTGGAGGAGACTGAAAAATTTCGGTTTAAAAAATATGTGGGATATCCTTAAACTATATTCTGGGGGGAGACTGCGCCACATTTCAAGTAGTTTAAATGAAGTTACGCTTAATAATCCTAATCTGGTGATGAATGTTTTTGACACCCAGGGCCACCTAGTCATCGGAATCAACAAGGTCATCGAAACCGGCTTCAAAGGGGTGAAGGAAAAAGCACAGGCAATAATAAAAAACGTGAAAGACCCCGGGAAAAAGAAGTTTCTGGAAGCAGTGATGATCTGCTGCGACGCTACTAAGATGTTTGCAGAACGCTTCGCAGAACTGGCAGAAGAAATGGCATCAAGTGTAGAAGACTCGGTGAGAAAAGAGGAGCTGCTTCGGATGGCTGAGAACTGTAGATGGGTGCCTTGGAACCCTCCCAGAAGCTTCCATGAAGCCTGTCAATTCCTATGGTTCACCCAAGTCATTGCTGCAATAAGCTACGGAGTGGGACTAATTGGAGCCGTGGGGCGAGTAGACCAGTATCTCTACCCATACTACAAAAAAGACATAGATGCGGGAAAAATCACCCGGGAACAGGCCCTGGAACTGGTGGAGGAACTGTTAATCAAGTTTAGCTATAATCTGTTATTACTACCCAGCTTCGGTAAGCACACTGCCTCAGAACTGGGAGCGGACGAGGATGCCCTAACCGTGGGAGGAGTTGGAAGAAATGGGGAAGACGCTACAAATGAATTATCTTACGTCTGGATGGATGCTTGTAAAAGTATGAAGAATATGACCAACACTTTCACAATAAGGGTTTCCGGCAAATCTAGTGATGAGTGGCTGGAAAAAATCGCTGAAGTATACAGTGTGACCTCAGGACCCGCGATATTCAACGATGACATGGTAATTCCTGCTCTGGTGAACAATGGGACAGAGTTGGAGGATGCTCGAGACTACGCAGTTATTGGATGCGTAGAGCCTACAAGCGCCGGAAACACCTTCGGATGCACCAGCGGAAACGATATTTCACTGGTGGGTATTCTGGAAATGGTGCTTACCAACGGAATGATTAGGATGCTGGGACGCAGAACCGGGGCAAACACTGGAGATCCAAGGAAGTTCACATCGTTCAAACAGGTCATGGACGCTTTCAAAAAACAGATTAAACACAATGTTGAAGTCATATATCAACTCGTGGAAATAAAGGACGAGGTCTATGCTGAACACTACCCCAATCCCTACATCTCAGCGACGCTTGAGGACTGCGTGGAAAATGCTATGGACATGACTCAGGGAGGTGCAAAATACAATTTTAACTCCATAAGTGGCAGAGGACTGGGAACCACCACCGACTCCCTAGCGGCCTTGAAAAAGATTGTTTTTGAGGACAGATATGTTACCATGAATGAATTGATTGATGCCCTAGAAACTAATTTTAGGGGAAAGAAGGGAGAAAGGCTGCGTCAGACCCTAATTAACAGGGCTCCCAAGTATGGTAATGACGATAACTATGCTGATGAAATAGCCCGAGAAATAGCAGGAACCTTCTGCGACATAGTGATGAGTAAAAAGGCTTGGAGGGGAGGACCGTATAGAGCCTCATTCTTCTCATACGGAATGCATGTCCTGGACGGAAACCTTCTGGGAGCAACACCAAACGGAAGAAAAGCCCGGGAACCTACCTCAAACAGCCTCTCTCCAAGCAACGGCGTGGAGAAAAACGGACCCACAGCAATCCTAAAATCTTGCGCTAAAATCGACCACACAAAAATCGCTAATGGCTGCGCACTAAACATCAAACTGCTTCCGATGCTCCTCAGAGACCAAGAGAGGAGGAAAAAGCTAGCCAGCCTTCTTAAAGCCTATTTCAAACTGGGAGGAAGCGAAGTTCAGTTAAATGTGGTGGATACTCAAACCCTGAGAGACGCTCAAAAACACCCAGAAAAATATAGAGACCTAGTAGTAAGAGTATCCGGTTACAACGCTTACTTCACGGATCTTGGAAAAGCCATACAGGACGATATAATAGCGCGTCAAGAATTTGAACAGCTCTAAAAATTCTAGTTCCTCCTCTTCTTATACTTGGAGCATTATTATGAGAGCATTTATTATTTTAAAGTTTTATATTATTTTGAAATTAAAAAACTTTCAATCTCCGTAGCTGGAGAACGGTTTTTGCAAGGGTTGTACCA
>NZ_JBRAKS010000208.1:0-6986 GCF_052745115.1 Candidatus Jordarchaeum sp. | reverse complement strand
TTAAATAAGAAACAAACAGTTATCTTACCTACCCAACCAAGGATAGAAATCAATGTGCAACAGGGCATTTCAAAGCAAAAATTTATATAATTGCTCTGTAAAATCAAATAAAAAATTGGGTGTTTGAGAAAATTAAGTAATTATTAGAAAGATTGAATAAATCTTTGGAGGGATTGGAATACCTTTAAAACAAAGTCGAGAAATAGAATCTAGAGCCTCGTCTGAGGAAACGAGAAAAATTATTATTGATAGGGTCGCTGTAAAGGAAGAGGATTATGAAATTTCCCTAGAGAAACCAGAATTCGAAGCGTTTTTTGAACCAATTAAAATCGGTGATTTAGAGATAACTAACCGAATTGCGATGGCCCCTATGAACTTGCTTTTCTCTACACATGATGGGTTCGTTACTGAGCAAAACATAGCGTGGTACGCACGGAGAGCTAAAGGAGGCTTCGGCTTAATAATAACCGAGGCTATATTAGCAACACAGCTTGCAGCCCCATTTATAGTTTATAGAAACCTGTATCTACATAACGATTTGTTTGTTGCTGGTTTAAATACTATGGTGGAGGCGGTTCACAGATTTGGAGCAAAAATATTTGCGCAGTTGAGCATAGGCTTGGGAAGACAAGGACGCGCACTTAATGGAACACCACCTTACGCTCCTTCACCCATCCCCTATGAGGTACAAGTTGAAATGTTACCCGAAATATTTAAGCCGATGGTAAGCAGTCCAGATATGCAAAAGTATATGAAGGGGCAAACTCCAAGAGAGATGACTATAGAAGAGATACAGGGGGAAGAGGAAAGATATGTTGAGGCGTGCTTAAGAGTGATAACAGCGGGATTCGATGGTATTGAAATACACGCACCCCACGGGTATCTTTTACACCAATTCTTGTCACCACTTTCAAACAAGCGAAATGACAAGTACGGCGGTTCATTGGAGAACCGTATGAGGTTTCTAGTTGAGATTGCAGAGCGTACATTAGAGGCAGTAAAGGGGGTTATACCAGTAGGTGTGAGAATAAGTGCCGATGAACACATACCGCAAGGACTTACTTTAGATGAAGTAAAAATAATTGCTAAAAAATTGGAGGACCTAGGAATAGCATACCTTAACATATCGGATGGATCTTATGAAGCTCTGAAATACTTCTTCCCAGGTGATATAGAACATGTTAAAAACCACCTTCTAAAAGAGGCTCTGAAGATTAAAGAGACTCTAGATATTCCAATAATAACACCATCAATTCACGATCCCGTTTTAGCGGAGCAAGTAATCAGGAGAGGTGTAACAGATATAGCAGAACTTGGCAGACAGTCCATCGCAGATCCAGATTGGCCTAATAAGGTGAGAGAAGGGAAAGTTGAAGAGATAAGAAGATGCAACCGATGCTTGCAGTGCCTTATGAGGATAATGGCAGGTCTGTATCCAAGGTGTGGAGTTAATCCGGAGGCTGGATTCGAAAAATATGATACAACACTATTCCCGCAGAAGAGAAAAGGAGCAGTAATGCCAGACTCATTAATTAAATGGACGCTTACACCATGATAGCCCAGTATTTAGTATAGGGGGGACCAATACGATTATAAAAAAGTTTAATTAAGGAAATCTATTTTTCTCTTTTATATTTCTTTTACTTTTTTAAGGTATTTTAGTATGATTTAGTTTTATTAAGATTTATGATGAAGCTTATTATTCTTCTTTTTAATATTTTTAGGAGTTACGCAGTTGAGGGCTGTTTGTAGGTTAACTGGGCCTGTGGTGGCGTCGAAATCTCCTCTTTTGCCTTGGATTGGTGAAAAACAGAATTTTTAATACACACCTCTCAAAGAAAGAGCTAAAAAAGGCTGAAATATAAAAAGAAGGCAAACTCGAGCAATCCCATCACCAACTACACACAAATACCCACCCAACTGCGTAAGTCCTAATTTTTTGAAAAATGCTGAAAATTCTATCTTTTTTATAACTTACTAATACTTTATATATTTGTAATGTTATTTATATTATAGATGATGCAGATTAGATGAGTTCACATCAACTTTAAGACCTTCGGGAAAGCGGTCTTAAGAGTTTCACTTAAAATCAAGCGGAAAACATTCTGCATCCAAATGTAAAATTGAAATTAATACTTCCAATAAGAGGGAATTATGTTGTCCGAAAAAGTAAATGTTGAAAAATTAATGGAAACAATTAGTGAATTGACAGTGTCAAAAGGCCCTGAAGGAATGCTAAATACTTTTAACAATGCGGTAATTTTCGGTTCTTTGTTATCAGCCTTAGAAAATATGGGAATACCCACCACACTTACTGCACGACGGGCTTCAGACGTATTAAAAGGAATACTGAAGGTGGTTGATAAGGTACTGTTAGGTAAAGAGCCAGCTACAAGTTTAGAAGAACTTCCTAAAGATTTTATGGAAGCAGTAAAAAATAGTCAATTTGTGGAAGAAGTGGATGTTAAAGTAAGCAACAACGTTATGAGCGGGACTTTGAAAAACTGTATCTACTTAGGATTCGGAAAAATAGCTACAGCCTTACTAGGATATGAGAGATGCCCAATTTGTGCTTTATGCATGGTGGGAGCTGCCACCGTAGAGGCTTTAGAATTTGGACAGGTAACGGATATGAATATTAAAACAAATGGAAACATTTGCCACCTGGAAATGAAAATCGAACCCAAATAATGATAAATTTATTAATTTCAAATTTCCCTATTTTTTCAATTGTTAAAACTCTGTTCTGTATGCTTCGTTGCACAATTATTTCTTCAGGTGGTCTAAGTTCCAATTGTTGTAGAGGATAGAAATCATTTTAAAGAAATCTTTTTTAGATTTAAGGTTCCATTTGTTGGGTTTTTGATGTGTCGAAGCATTCTTCTAATAACTCGTATTCGATACAGGTTGCAATTTCTTTCTCCATGGCGCAGATATTAATAGGGTAGGTTGGGTTTCGTCTACTGGGCAATCTTTGCGGTTCCTCGACTTGATGAAGTTGGTTCACATGTTTTTAAGTAGTTCAACGCTTCCGAGGTCGGTTCTCAGTAAAAGGGATCCTAAATCAATGTTTTGGGACTCCATTATTTCTTTTATTCGTTTAGCTAGATCCTTAGCCTTCCCGATGTGCCTGTCGCATGCTCCGCAGAAGATTCCGCGTTTGCCGAAGAGGGCCACCTTTCGTCGCTCAATTTTTCCCTATCAGACGTAAAAATCGGCTTTCCTACATTTGTAGTAAATTGAATTTTCTAGGTAAATCCCTTAATTTTTTTCATTCTATTTTTTACCCTTAATTTCGTTTAGTACTTTGCTTGCAGCCCAGGAGCCGGACATTAAGCAGGTTTGGTATCCTCCGCCTATCTGGGTCCAAGCTCCAGTAAAGTAAAGACCTTTGAATGGACCGTCTTGTGGTAAACGGTTACCGAGAATGTTGTCTGGAGTATAAGGGGTTCCAAGTATTGTGCCGTCGGGATTTCCGGTGTAACGCATGTTAGTAATAGGTGTGGAAATCTCAACAACTTCGATGTGTTCCCTTAGTCCTGGGACAACTCTTTCCTCAGCTATTTTTAACATTCTTTCTCCCACTCTAGTCTTAGCATCAAAGTATTCAGAGGGCTTGAGCTTCCTCCAAACCTCACCATTAGCTATAGTAGTAAGCACCACAACACTTGTTCCTGGTGGGGAAGCATCAGAATAAGCCAGATTGTAAGTAGCAAAACCTATCTCAGTGGGCTCCAGACTGTCCCTTAAATTGTAGAGTCGGTCAAAATCGTAGCTGGACCCTAAAAACATTTCGAATTCATCCACTCCCAGCTCAGTATGAGGAACGTCCAGTCCTAGGTAGGCACAGGAGGTTGCTATGGCTATCGGCTTTGACTCCAGTCTCTCAACGAAGGATTTAGGCACCTTATCAAAACCTATTAGGTTGCACACTGCAAAGGGATTAGCGTTTGAGATTATGTAATCTGTTTCAATCCTTTCGTCTTTATCAGTTATGACACCAGTTACTTTTCCTCCCTCTGTAAGGATTTTTTTTGCTCCGTTGCTTAATCTCACTTCTCCACCGAATTCATAAATCGAATCTACGAAAGCGTTTGCCAGGGTGTGTGAGGTACCTTTTATTTGTGCTCCACCGTATCTAAAATAGGTGTCTAAACCAGAAGCGGCAAGTACGTAGGAGACCTTTGAGGGAGGAAGCCCAAAGTAACCGGTAAGTTGAGCGAGGATGGCACGAGCTTTAATATCTTTCACGTCGGCTTCCAGAACTTCACCGAGTGTTTTATCCTTATATTTTACGAAATGTTCCTGAATCTCTTCTTTTGTTATTCCAGATCCTCTTTGGAGCCCGGTCAGAATATTATTAGTAGCTTGTATTTTGTCAAGGAAACGTATAATCCCTTCTGATTCTTTGGGAAAAGTGTCTAACAGAACATTCTCGATGTTTTCCCTTCCCGCGGGCATAACAAATTCGAAATCCGGGTAAATCGATTTATAAAGCGTGGGGAGTTTAACGAATTGCACTCTCTTTGTGATTCCAAGATCCTCAAACATCCGCCACATAAAGCCCCGCTTGGTATCAAGATCCAGTCCGGAAAGGGCGTGAAGAGCCACTTCGAACTCAAACCTACCTCTAACAAAGGATGTGGCGTAACCACCCGGTTTATAGTGCTTATCAAGAAGCAGGACACTAAGATCGTTCTTAGCAAGAGAAGCGGCAGAGGTTAGGCCTCCTAAGCCAGCTCCAATAACCACGACATCATATTTTTCAGACATTACAAATCCCCTCAAATAAACAATAACATAATTATTTGAACTTCTTTCATATAACTTTTTCTCGTTAATAAATTATTTCTGGTTATAGGGGTTCTGCTCTTTCCCAATAGTATTTATGGAGGTCAATTAACCATTTGACAGAGGTCTGGTTCCTGCATCCTATCATAAAGGACATGTCAATGTTTCCTTCTAGTGTGGGAAAGCAGATCCCACCGGCTTCGTCAAGAACCCCTAAAACAATGTTCACCTCATCCAATAGTCTTACAAACTGTCCCCCGGACTGCTTAAGTTTCTTAAACTGCTGAGTATCTACTATGGACTTGGGTAAAATTAACCTTATATCAACACTCTTATCAACACTCTTTCCTGAGAGCTTTTCAAGTACCGGAAAAACTAGGTGGAAAATCTGCTTGGATATAGTCCAGAGTCTAGACTGGGTTTCAGACATATACTTTTCCTGTATAGTAATAATTCGGTAAACTCCGCTTATCAGTTCACACTGGTTCAACTCACCTAGTCTGTGTATAAACTCGTTGGGAATAACGGTTAAATTGTGATTTAAAAGGTAATCTCGGTGTTGGGTGAGGAATTTAAACAGGTCTAATGATTGGATAATTACTCTACCAAAGGGGGTTATTTCGTAGAGACCATCAGAAGTCTTACTCACAATGCTCTGAGCCGTTAACCGGTTTAATTGTCTATAAACCTCGGGGGTTGTAATTTCAAGCTCCCGTGAAATGTCCGATAAGCGTTTAGGTTCCTTATCGATGCACTTGAGCAAAAGCAACCGCTCTATGGACGCCAATTCGAACAATAACTTCACAATATCCTCCAATATAGAGTCAACCCCGTCAAAACCGGTTATTTACAATTCACATTAATGTTTAAGAATTAGTATTAATTATAATAAATGTATTAATAATATTATTCCCAAAAAAAGAACTATAAGCATAAAAAATTGCTTGGAAACCACAAATATTGAAATTTTCAGTTTGTGAACTGTTTTTAACGGAAATAAAAAAAGAAAGTGGAGTTTTATTTCCCAGAGAATTTGGCTTTTCTCTTTTCTAGAAAGGCGGATGTGCCCTCAACCATGTCCTCGGTTCCGAACAGAACACTGAACACACCGGATTCTAACACTAATCCTACATCTAGTGGAACTTGGGTTCCAAAGTTGCAGGCGTACTTAGCCATTTTAAGAGCTACTGGGGGGCCCTCGGCTAACCTGTTAGCAAAGTTTTGTACTTCTTCCTTGAATTTGTCTGTGGGGAACACCATATTTACCAGGCCTATGCGGTGGGCTTCATCTGCGGGAATCCGGTTTCCCAACATGCAGAGTTCCTTGGCCCTGCCCAGTCCGATTAGTTTTGCGAGTCTCTGGGTTCCTCCAGCACCCGGTATTAACCCTAACATTATTTCGGGCTGTCCAAACGCCGCCTTTTCGCTTGCCAGTCTAAAGTCGCAAGATATGGCTAATTCGCATCCTCCACCCAAAGCGAAGCCGTTGATAGCTGCAATTATGGGTTTGGGGAACTTCTCCATTTTTTGCGTGACTTCCACTATTTTTCGTATAATGTGAAACATGCTGTTTGGTTTCTGTCCCTGAAACATGGTGATATCTGCCCCGGCACAGAATGCTCTATCTCCGGTACCCGTAAGTACTAGGACTTTGATTTCCTCATCGTCCCAGAGAGTGTCCAGTACGTCGCCTAATTCTTGTATTAGTGTCAGGGATATGGCGTTGAGTTTGTCCGGTCTATTAAAGGTCACCCATGCAATAGGTGGTTTTTTCTCAAAAATTATATCCTTGTAACTTCCCATCACCAATCATCTCCTTAAAGAGGGAATCAGACTAATATTAATCTCTCATGATTTTTGTGTTTTTCCATTAATTATCGATTTATAATAATATAATTATTTAGGATATTGAGATTTCCTTTATCCATATTCTGTTTTCGGGCGCTAGAGGAACTATTAGACACGATGTATTAGGTATGTATTTTTTGGTGTTTGGTATGTAGGAGTGTTTTTCTTAACTCCTCTAATACGTCTTGGAATTGGAAAAGAAGGAGTATATAGCCTCCTTCACAAGTAGCCAACAAATAAAAACACATACCCCCTGTGCAAAAAACATACCTATAACATTATGTCGAACTATTAGGGACGCCGCCTTAGGTATGTATTTTTCCTAGTTTTTACTTGTCTTATGCTGG
>NZ_JBRAKS010000207.1:0-6989 GCF_052745115.1 Candidatus Jordarchaeum sp. | reverse complement strand
AAAACTGCAAGGATTAATATTGGAGCTGAAAGAGGCAGAGTTATGTTAATAAATTTGAACCAGCCGCTTGCCCTGTCAACACTTGCTGCTTCATAGAGGTACCTGGGGATAGATGAAAAAGCTGCTGATGCTAGGAGTACCATGAAAGGGGACCACATCCAGGTATCTGCAATAATCGTCGCCCATATACTATTTTCAGCCTTTCCCAGCCATTCAATACGTGGTAATCCAAGAACGTTATGGATAAAGTAATTCACGATCCCCCATTCAGTGTTAAACATCAACTGCCAGTAAAGGCCTACTACAACAGGGCAGAGCATCATTGGCATTAGAACTATTGTGAATACAGCCTCCCTTCCCCTGAAATTTCTCTGGAGAAGATAAGCAATAAACACACCCAAAACAAACTGTATACTCACTGCAAGACTCACATATTTAAACGTAAACATGAATCTTTCCCAGCTGTAGGTGTCAGTAAGAATGTTTTTATAATTTGCCAAACCTATGAAACGGATATTTGCAGGTCTCATCGCAGAGAAATTAGTAAAACTGTAAAGTATTAGCATGATAAAGGGATAAGCAATCAGAAAGAATAGTATAGCAAGAGTAGGCCATAGAAAGATGTATTTTATCCATTTTTCTTTCTGCTCATATCGCTCTCTTTCTTTCAATACAATTTCAGCCATCTTACTTTCTCCCAAGAACACCAAAGGTCATTCCCATAAGGATGTATTTACGTATTAGAATAAAGAGCACAAGAATAGGAACGATCAATATATAACCTGCTGCTGCTACCTTTCCCCATTCAAAACCTGAACTCCCCATGAATGCCACAATCCGGGAAGGTAACGTTGCAGCGTAACGGGTAGAAATTATTGTAGCAAAGGTAAATTCATTCCATGCGAAGATAAAGCAGAAACCTGTAGTTGCAGCAATCCCTCCTTTCACCATAGGTATAAGGACTTTAAAAAATACCTGAAACCTGGTATAACCATTTACAAAAGCTGCCTCCTCAATCTCTTTCGGGATTCCATCGAAAAATCCCTTCATGATCCAGGTAGAAAGCCCAACCCCTATCATCATGTAAAGCAGGGTCATCCCAAGCAGCGTATCAGAGAGCCTAAAGCGTGACATCACAACATAAAGAGGAACTATAATTGCAACTGGAGGGAGCATTCTGGTCGATAAAACGAAGAACATATAATCCTTTTTACCCTTGTACTCCATACGTGAGTTGATATATCCTGCCATGGTACCAAAAGCTACTGCAAGGAAAGTACCAGAAAACGCTTCGATGAAGCTGTTCCTCAACCATAATAGAAACCAGGTTGCCTGTTCCTCACCAGTCACATAGGTCGTGTATATAAAAAGTTCTTTAAAATGTCTGAATGTAGGTTTAAAAAAAAATTTTGGAGGAATAAGAAAAAGATCGTTTCGAGTCTTTACACTTGCAAGGAGAAGCCAGTATAAGGGGAAGAGTGTATAGATCAATATTAATATTATAATTAATACGAATATGATCTTACCTATTAATTTTTTTTCTTCCATAAATTACTTCACCTTTCGCCATGCTCTTGTAAATCATTCCCCTTCAAAAACCGATATATTCTTTCTCATCAATCATTTATCAGCTTATCAAAAATAAACTTCAAATAATAATATTTTTAAAAACTAGGAAGTTTATAAAAATAAATTAATCACAAAACCTGCTGGGGAAACCCCAGCAGGTTAAAATCAATTGATATTAATTACTCGATGATGATGGGTTCAATTTTGTCCTTCCCACAGGGGAACACAATTTGATCAGGTACCTCTGGAATGTTCGGGGTACGTGTTATTTTGTAGCCTGCCTTTTCCATCACCTTTTCCTGGCGTTCCGCACAATCCTGCATTGCCTTCTCAGGGGTCTTTTTTCCAGTTATAGCATTGTGTGTCTCTTCCTGCAGAATGTCAAGAAGGATTGCATACTCTGGTAAGTGCCAGTAGTCGTTTGTGTAGTTGAAGGCGACTCTGAATAGCTTGTTGTAAGCATTCAACCCCGTCCAAGCTGGATCTTCCCACACAAGTCTATTCCCTGACTGACAGATCTTTGCATATATCATTTGCTGCTCCTTCAAATTGTACCATTCAAGAAACTTCCAGGCTTCATCTACATTCTTTGAATATTTGCTGATCCCCATGCCCTGGCCACCCATACTAAATTCTCTCCGGAACTTGCCATCTCTTGGGGAAACCTCACCAGGAAGAATTGCAAATCCTGTAACATCTGCATATGGATTTTGATTCGGGTCAGCCATCGCCGCAAAGAAATAGAACCAATTATGAGCCATTGCTACACGGCCGGACGTGAAGGCAGCGTTAACCTGATCCCAGTTCCAGGTTTCAACGCCAGGCGGGCAGTACTTCATGAGTTGAATATAGAATTTTACACCATCAATTGATGCAGGGCTATCGATGAAACCCTTGAATTCATTGGTTTTCGGATTCCATAGCTCTCCACCAAAGACCCAGACCAAGCAATTCGTGACGCTTGTTAGAAAGTCATACTCGCGTCCCCCCATCATAGCAAGCCCATAAAGGTCGGGGGGTCTTGTGAACCACTCGGCAATGTCTTTAAGTTGAGACCATGTCTGGGGGATTGCAAGATCATAGCCATACTTCTTTTTGAACCCGGCTTTTTCTTTGGGATCTTCGAAAAGATCTTTTCTGTAGTGGAGCCCTTCACAGTCGGCATTGATCGGGAGAGCATAGTATTTTCCGCTTCCCTCAGGATACTCGCCGTAACGACGAAGCATCTCTTTTGTCCAGTCACTCATCTTCAGTACTTTCGACTTCTCAATCAGGGGGTTCAGAAGAACACAGTGACCGCCACCAGCAAACTCACTGATCGACTGGCTATCCCAGCATGCAAGGTCAAAACCAGAACCCTTTGCAGCGAATTCGGCCGCCACCTTATCATGCCATGCTGGACCATACGCTACGAGAGTTCCCACTACCTTCACCCCCGTCATTTTAGTGTAGTCCTTTGCAATCTCCAGTAGAGCATCGGCGCACACACCCGCATGCCATACGACCGTAAGTGTAACTTCCTTCTTCGGTTTTTCACCAGCGCCCAGACACACCTTTGCATTGCTCACAAACACAAGACTGACCAGAAGAAGAGTACCAATTGTAATATAAAACCATTTTGACTTACTCATATTGCCTCCTTAAAATTTAAGATTAAAAATATATATCTTTTATATCTATATCTCTTTATCCCTTTGCCTTTTATCACCTCCTTTTATTAATAGTTTTCACACGAAATCTTTTTACATTGAAACCTATTTTTTATTTTTTTTCGTCATAACCCATTTTTATTGAAGCTTCTTTAGCCCTTTGTTTTACTATTTCTGCCAATTCTTCAATTTTCTCATCCGATATTGTTTTCATATGACCAGAAATATTGATAGCCGCAATTACTCTGCCGGTATAATCAAAAACTGGTGCACCAATGCACCTGTGTGCTATAGCATAGTATTGATTATCAAATGAATATCCTCTCATTTTCACCTTTTTTAATTCTGCTTTTAATCTATTCGGATCCGTTATTGTAAACTTGGTATGCTTTGGTAATTCAATTTTTTTCAATAATAAGTCTAATTCCTCCTCTTTTAAATAAGCACCAAGAACCAGTCCGGCTGCGCAGATATTAATGTCCAATAATTCACCTACCTGAGCAACACTAACTAGGCTCTTATATCTTTGTATTACGTCTAAAATCAATACTTTTCCCTCATACAAAACTCCCAATTGAACAATTTCTTTTGTATCATCTGCTAATTTTATTAGAATGTCTTCAATTTCCGTTTTTAAATCAACTCTTGATAGGATATGGCTCGAAAGACTTAAAAACTTTAGATCTAATTTCCAGATATCCTCTGCTTCATTTCGTTTTCTTATTACATAACCTAAATCCTCAAGTGTACGCATTATTCTATAGATAGATGATCGAGATATTCCAGTTTCTTTATATAAATCTTCAATAGATCGAGGTCCAAAAACCGCAAGTTTTTCAATTACCCTCATACCTTTAACCAATAATTTATTTTCCATAATTTTTTGAAAAATGAATTTCGCTTTTCAAAAAATATAATCATATATATCATAAATCGTGATCTCTGTCAAGTTTTTTATAATCGTATAAGAATAATGAATACTGCTTGATATATCATGAATAAAATTTCAAAACGCACCTATCCTAAGATTATAGTCTTCACCATCTTTTTCATAACCGGTGCACTGGGACTCTCCTATGAGATCGTGTTCAGGCGTCAACTTCTTCTCTCACTTGGCGTAACCCACTATTCGGTTGGTACAGTGCTTACCGTGTTCATGGCTGGTCTCGGTCTGGGGAGTATAGTCGGAGGAAAGATTGCGGACAGAGTTTCTGATCCTATACTCCTTTTCTCTATCCTCCAGGCAGGAATAGGAATCTTTGGATTTCTGCTAACTTTTCTTTTACCCTTTCTTGATCACTGGTATAAGGCTATTGTGGGCTCAGTTACTCATTCAGAAGCACTTCTTATACCATTGAAAGCCTGCTTTGCGGGTATTTTCCTATTTCCTCCAACAATACTTATGGGAGGATCCTTGCCTGCACTCAGCAAGGCTATAATAATACCAGAAGCCCAGGATAATACCCAAAAAAAAGTGACATGTGAAACTGGAGGTCCTGTGGGTATTCTCTATGGCATCAATAATTTAGGTGGTGTGGTCGGGGTTTTAGCAGTAACTTTCTGGATTATTGGCTTTCTCGGAGCACGCAGAACACTTGTATTTGCTTCGGCTCTAAGCCTATCCATAGGAGTTTTCTTCTCTTTTCCTTTGTATCGAAAAGGATTCCAAAAAAATAGGAGTGTTATAGATAAAAACAATTCTCCAATCGTGGGTATCTCAGACATCTTGGTGTATTCAAAAAAGGGCAACTATGCACTCATTGCAATTATCGTTTCAGGATTCATTGGTCTTTCCCTTGAAGTCTACTGGGCAAGGATTCTCGCCTATATAATTGGTAGCCATGGCTATGCCTTTGGAGTAATTCTTGCGTCTTTTATAGGGGGAATTGCAACAGGGAACCTGATTGGATCATATTTTGTGGATAGGATTAAAAATTTAAAGAGAACTTTAGGAACACTTCTTGTCTTTCTGGGTGCTTGCCTCTTTGCTGTAACCGTTGCACTCTATAAGCTACAGGGGCTTGTCCAACATCTCAGTGCAATGGCTGCGGGAAGTTGGGTACGTTTTATTACCTTTGAGATCTGCGCCGTTTTCCTTATCCTTCTTGTACCTTCACTTCTCCTGGGTATGATATTTCCCATTGTAATCTCCGAAACAGTAAAAAAATATAATAGGATTGGAACAGCAGTAGGACGGGCATACGCATATAATACCCTGGGAAGCATCATCGGTTCTTTTTCTACCAGTTTCATCTTTATCCCTTTTATCGGAATTACAAAGGGAATACAGCTTCTTGTCATTCTGGCTGT
Source organism: Candidatus Jordarchaeum sp. (assembly GCF_052745115.1). NCBI lineage: Archaea > Promethearchaeati > Candidatus Jordarchaeia > Candidatus Jordarchaeales > Candidatus Jordarchaeaceae > Candidatus Jordarchaeum > Candidatus Jordarchaeum sp. The sequence goes on along the minus strand of NZ_JBRAKS010000207.1, from coordinate 1,461 downwards.
TGCAACAGGGATTTTTATAATACTTTATGATGGCTCCCTCTATTCTCATATCACTATCTCCAAGTTAACTGCTGGAGGAGTATTGATAGTTGCTACTTTCTTCATTTCCTTTGGGGATGCACTTCAGGAGATCGGAGAACACGAAAGGCTTCTCTTTTACAGGGAATCTAGCTCTGCAACTGTTGCAGTACGGGAAGATAGTGAGGGTAAAAGAACGCTCTCCATAAACGGACTAGATGAAGTGCCCGTTGATGTTTATTCTCTTCTAACCTTTCGGATGCTCGGTCATCTTCCTCTACTGTTGCATCGCAACCCACAGGAGGTTATGGTGCTATCCCTTGGTGGGGCTATTACCACTGGGAGCATTGCAACCCATCCAGTAAGGCATATCGAAGCGGTCGATATATGTCCTCCAGTAATTGAAGCTGCAGAATTCTTTGAAGAATGGAACTATTCGGTATTACGGGATCGGAGATTAGATATCATATTCCAGGATGGCAGAAACTACCTCCTCACTATAAACAAACGTTATGACGTTATAATTGCTGATGCAACCCATCCATGGAGCGCTGATAGCTGGGTTCTTTACACAAAGGAGTTTTATGAGATTGTGAAAACGAAACTCGCTAATGGGGGATTCTTCTGCCAGTGGATCCCTCTACACTGGCTATCCCCCGATGACTATCGCTGCATACTCCGAACGATGTGCTCTGTCTTCCCGGAGATTAGCCTCTGGTTCACCGGGTCCTATACGATTGCCCTTGCCGGTTTAGAACCACCCCAGATCGATTCTATACTTATCGCCCAAAGGATGGAAAATAACAGAGTAAGCGAAGATCTTAAATCTATCGGGATAGATTCTCCTCAATCGCTTTTAAGCTTCTTCATGATGGACAGAGAGGGAATAATGCACTACACCGGTGTTGGTACTCTGAACACAGATGACCTGGCATATCTTGAACATTCAGCCTCACGTTGTTACGCAAGAGAAACTACACCAGAAAACCTTTCCGAATTGTTACGCTACAGGGAGTATCCCAAATGGTTTCCAAACTCCCAGGAATACATGAGATATTTTAATGCCAGGGAAAAACTGGCACTAGGAAGAATAGCTATGTATAGTGGAAATTTTGAGCGTGCTTTACGCCTCTATGACTATGCACTAACAATCGCTCCTGATGACAGAGTGAGTGAGATGTTTCTCAAAGATCTTAAAAATACACTCGCAACCTTTACATATTATAGCTGGGAGAAGCTTGAGAAAAAAGGAGATATGGAGAAAGATTGATGTAAAATTAAATTATAGTAAAGTCTCAGTTATCATTGTTCTATGTAAGTTGAAGAAAGCAGGAAGGAGGATCGAAGAAAGTGATATAAATTAAGGAAGCTTTTCAATACGATTTGATGTAGAATAATTTTAAGGCTAAAGGATTGAATGTTAAAACGATGATTCCAAAAAGA
>NZ_JBRAKS010000206.1:0-7049 GCF_052745115.1 Candidatus Jordarchaeum sp. | reverse complement strand
CAGGAACCGAACACCATCTGGAAGTGTCCTAGATGGGTAAGTTTCGGACAACGGTCTTTCATCCCATCAAGCTTTTAGGAACTCTATCGCTCTTTTAACCCCGTCTTACTCTACCTGAAGAAGCATCGTGCTGTGTATTATCGTGGATAACCAGTTATGTCCCAAAAATACCCTCAACCAGTATCTTAGCGTTATAAAAAGTCACCACAATGGCATCTCTGCCGTGCATCCTATTACTTTCGGTTCATGCTTGTATGAGACTATCATTAAGTCATTTCACATTTCTTGAGTAAACGCTCCCATTCTTGGTCTGTCAATCTTTGGATTTCGTCGATTACTTTTTCGAATTTAGCTGTGAATAAGTGTCTGAAGCGTCCCTGCGTTCTTAGATATTCTTTCACTGACTTCTTTTTCTCAGGGTTTAGAGCTAGGGCCTTGCTTGGTGCTGATAGCCTATATTCGCCGTTTATTGCCTCCCACAGTGGAAATATGCAGGTTTCCACGGCTAGGTGTGCGATTTCCATAGTTTTGCTCGTGCCGTGTTGCCATCCCCTCGGACATGGTGCAAGTGTGTGCAGAAATGCTGGGCCTTTCACCTCCATCCCTTTTCTGGCTTTTGTGATAAGGTCTTCCCAGTAGTATGGTGAGGCTGTGGCAACATAGGGTGCATTATGGGTGACCATTATGTATGCGATAGGCTTCTTGTATTGAAGTTTCCCGGGTGCGAATGTGCCCGCTGGCGATGTGGTTGTCGCGGCTCCGTGAGGTGTTCCTCCGCTCCTTTGAACACCCGTGTTCATGTACGCCTCGTTATCGTAGAGCACGTAGAGAAAATCATGTCCCCTTTCAACGGCTCCGGATAGGGCTTGGATTCCTATGTCGTAGGTTCCTCCGTCTCCGGCGAAGGCGACAATGTCTATTTGTTCTTCCTGGTTTATTTCTCCCTTCCTTTTGAGTGCTTTTATCGCTGCTTCAATCCCCGAAGCGTTTGCAGCCACGTTTTCGAAGGCGGTGTGTAACCACGGTGCGTCCCAAGCCGTGTATGGATAAATCGTTGAGATAACCTCCATGCAGCCTGTTGCATTAGTAACTATTGTTGGGCCTCTAACCGCTTTCATTACCAGTTTCAGAACAATGACCGCTCCGCATCCGGCACATGCTCTGTGTCCGGACATGAACAAATCTGTTTTTTCAGCTATGTCTTTTGCGGTGAATTTCCACTCAGAAAAAGCTTCAATTTTTTCCTTCATAGTTTCACTCCCTTAAATCAACAAATCTGACAGGAGTCTCAACGCGTCCTGCTTCAAGTATCCTTCGTAGTTCTTCGTAGATTTTTCGTATTTGGCTTGGACTGGTGTCTCTTCCACCTATACCATAAATGTAGTTAACTACAATTGGATGATTTGATGAATCGTAAAGTGCGTGGTGAACTTCGCGGAATACTGCTCCACCATGTCCTCCAAAACCCATGTTTCTATCCATGACTCCCACCGCCTTAACGTTTTCAAGCGTTCTAACTATTCCTTCAAAGGGTAAAGGTCTGAAAGTGCGGATTCTAAGTAAACCCGCTTTCACTCCCTCTGCTCTAAGGTCATCTACAACTGTTTTTACAGTCCCAGCTGTTGAGCCCACGCACACCGTGGCTATTTCAGCATCTTCAAGCCTATACGCGTCAAGAAGTCCATCTCCGTACTGTCTTCCACTGATCTTCCCGTACTCCTCATTTATTTGCTGAACGATTTCCAGTGCTTTTCTCATGCCTTCTTCCTGCTGTCTCTTATGTTCAAAATAGTAATTTTGTAAATCCAGTGATCCAATGGTTATCGGATTTTTAAAGTCAAGCTTAAAGGGTACATTTTTACCTTGATGATTTGTCACAAGTGGGAATTTACGTTTTCCAACAAAATTTCTGACGGTATCATCTGGAAGAACTCTCACGTTTTCCAGCGTGTGGCTCAGCGTGAAGCCGTCCAAGCAGACCATAATCGGCAACATAATTTCCGGGTGTTCAGCTATTCGGAAAGCTTGAATTGTGGAATCGTAGGCTTCCTGTGAATTTTCTACATACACTTGTATCCAGCAACTGTCCCTCTCAACCATGCTGTCTGTATGCTCACAGTGAATATTTGCCGGCGAAGAAAAGGCCCTGTTAACAACCACCATAACCACCGGCGCCCGACATCCAGAAGTCACATAAAGAATTTCATGCATTAACGCTAATCCCGCCGACGCCGAGGCTGTAAAGACTCTCGCACCAACCGCAGAAGCAGCCAAACATGCTGACAACGCACTATGCTCCGACTCAACACAGATGAACTCCGTGTTAACTTCTCCTCTTGCAACATACTCGCTGAATCTCTCAACGATTATTGTTTGGGGGGTTATAGGATAAGCCGCCACCACATCAACATCTGCTTGTTTGAGAACATATGCAACCGCTTCGTTTCCATTCAAGGCTAAAACCTTTTGCTCAACAACCATTTTTTTCATACTTCCCTTTCCATGATTATGGCTTTACATGGACACTCATTTTCACATATCCCGCAACCTTTGCAAAAATCATAGTTACATTCTGGTCTATCACCATTCAATTTTACCGCAGAATCTGGACAGAAAATTGCGCAAAGCCCGCATACTCTGCAGTAACCGCAACTGAAGCATCTCTCAGCCTCCCTTTTGGCATACTCCAAGCCTATATCCGGAACCTCCTCCGCATCAAAAGCTTTTATTCCCTTCCGCGGATTATGTTCGATGGTTTTCATCCTTCCCGCCGATTCGTAGTATGCAAGGTTCATCTCTTCAAATTTAACTGGTTCTTCAAGTGCTGGTTCCGGCTTGATCTCCTCTCCCCTCAGGTACTGGTCTATACTTTTCGCCGCTTTTCTACCAGCGGCTACGGCTTCAACAACTGTTGCCGGACCAGACGCAAAGTCTCCCGCAGCAAAGACATTCTCAGCAACTAGGTACGTTGACTCGTTTACCTTTATCCCTCCTTTTTCATTAAGGAATACTCTTGGAATCCATGTTGTGTCGGGAATCTCACCCACCGCTTTAATTACTGCGTCAAACTCCAAAGCGAAATCTGACCCCTCAACTGGTATTGGTCTCCTCCTTCCAGTTTCATCCGGTTCCCCAAGTTGCATCTGTATGCATTTAAGCACGATTTTACTGTTCTTCCTAGACGCTTCCACTGGCTGAGTTAAGAACTGCAACTGCACCCCATCCTGTTTCGCCTTCTCTATTTCCTCGGAAATTGCAGGCATCTCCTTTTCGCTCCGTCTATAGAGAATCACTGGATTCGCACCCAACCTTTTCAGAGTTCTAGAAACGTCTATGCTGACATTTCCCCCACCTATTACGGCCACGCTCTTTCCTGGAGACCCTCTTAATCCCTCATTTACTCCTTTTAAGAATTCCAATCCGGGAATCATCAACTCTTCGCCCAGTATCCCCATCTCCACCTCTCTCCATACGCCCGTAGCTAACAAAACAGCATCATATTCTCTTCGGACGTTCTCAAAGCCCACATCAACACCAACAGTGATGTTTGTTCTAATTTCAACCCCGGCCTTTGTGAGTGCTACAACTTCCTTTTCAACCACCTGTTTGGGAAGCCTGTACGGAGGTATCCCGTATGTTAGCACGCCCCCCGGTTTTTCCTCTCTTTCAAATATGATCACCCTATAGCCCATTTTTCTCAGATAGTAGGCTCCCGAAAGTCCACAAGGTCCGGAACCTATTATCGCAACTCTTTTCCCGTTTTCCGGGGATAGAGAACGGGTTAGAATCTCACCCTTTTTATCCAGGATGTAATCGCCTAAGAACTGCTCCACGGCTCTAATGGAAATCGCTTCATCATACTGACCACGATTGCAGCCCTGACCACAGAATTGGGGACAAACTCGGCCAGTAACTGATGGTAAAGGGTTAGTCTCCAAAAGTATCTCCGCCGCTTGGTTAAGATTTCCCTCCCGAATTTTTCCCAGAAACTTGGGAATATGATTCCACGCAGGACAATTATACATACACGGCGATACACGCTCAACCCAAACCGGCTTAACACTCCTCCAATCTCCGGTTAAATAATCTGTGCTCGGCTTCCAGCACACGCCCGCTATTGGAATCTCATTCCAACTCTTTTTTTCTTGAGATTTCACTCCGATTTCACCTCCTTATACGCTTCCCTCATAACAGAAATGTTTTTCTCGGCGGTATCACTCCCAAAACGCTCCCTGACCACACTTTCAAGACTCTCCAAACTGACTACCCCCGTTACACGAGCAACTGCACCCAGCATCGCAGTGTTCATAATTGGCCTACCCAAAATCCTAACAGCAAGCTCCGTCGCCGGAACAACCCAAACCCTGCCCCCCTCAAACTCCATTACACTCCGAATTTCAACCGGTTCCCCCCTAGAATTCACCACAACAGCACCACTTTCACTCAACTCCTGAGCAACCGGAACAGTCTTGATCAAAGTCTGATCCAAAACCACCACCACATCCGGCTCGTACACAGGACAATGCAGTCGAATCGGCTCATCACCGATCCTTGTAAAGGCCGCTATCGGTGCGCCCATTCTCTCAGGACCAAACTCTGGAAACGATTGAACATACTTTCCCTCGTGAATAGCAGCACGTGCCAAGAGTTCGCTTGTTGTCCAAACTCCTTGACCTCCTCTGCCGTGCCACCGAACCTCAAAGAGTTTACCCACTTCAAATACACTCCATTACTCCTTCTAATTTAGAGAAATAAACACATATACATTTTTTAAATCAACCCTTTTACATCTTCCCCCCAAGATAAACAGGATTAGACTTTACTTATTTGATTCTTACGTCTTTCAGATTTGTGAATTTTTCAACAGATTATCTTTAATTGCAAGCTTTAGTAAAGCTCTACTGTTATACCGCTACACCGCAAGACCTAAATACTGCTACATTGCATTCAATAATGAAAAAGAATAGCGCAATTAGGAGTTGCCAACCTTAATGGCAAAGCAGAAAACATCATTTATAGTAGATCGTGAACTCTGGAAACAGTGGACTCTCTTCGTTGTTAACAAAAGGGGAACTGCTCGCAAGCTAAGTGAAGAGCTAGAGATGGCTTTAAAAGAGTACATGAATAATCATAGAAGGTAGGAAAAATGATTTCGACGAAAACTAAGATCATAAAAATCGGACATGACAGGACATGTAATTGTGCGCCAAACCACATCAACTGCATGACTGCAAAAGAGTGGATTCAAAGCCAAGTGGCAATTTGGGAACTCTACTACGAGAAGAGAGATATTCGAGACAAGAATATCCACCCAGCTGTATTCCCAATAGCTTTACCCAAGAAATGTATTCAGTTGTTCACACATGAAGGCGAACTAGTCTTAGACCCTTTTGTAGGTACTGGAACAACTCTCCTAGCGGCGTTCGACTTAAACCGCAATGCTATTGGCTTTGACCTTAAGAAGGAATATGTTGACTTAGCAAACAAGAGAGTCGCTCAAGACAAATTAGACATATGGAGCGGCGGGCCCACTAGTCAACAAATAGCTATCTGTGATGATGCTCACAACATAGCAGAATACATTGAACCTGAAACTGTAGCTTTAGTTGTTACCTCACCTCCCTATGCCAATATGTTGAATAGACCCAGATTAAACAAGAGCATAAGAGGAGACCTCAGGAAAAACGAGCAATTTCTTAGAGTTCAACAGTACTCAAATGACGCTCGAGACCTAGGCACCATGGAACCAAAAAAATACGCCGAGACTTTGGGCGAAATCTACAAGGTAATTCTACCTCTCATGAAGCCGAAAGCCCACTCGGTAATTAACGTTACAGACCTATGGTGGAAAGAAGGGAAATATGGGAAAAGGATGCTGGTTCATCTCTATGTAATAGAAGAGATGGAAAAAGTAGGATACGAGTTGAGAAACATTATTATCTGGGATAGAAGAAACTTGGTGAACAAGGTTGGAATATTTGGGTGGCCCAGCAATTACATCACTTTGGGAACGACGTTTGAGTATATTCTGGATTTCTGGAGACCATCCTAAGGGATTTTTCCAGTCTTGACGAATTGAGCCATGTCTCGACCGAACAAAGTGTTTAATTTAAAACGTTTTGTCTTATAGCGGATCTGCGTCAAGAGGTCTGGCGGCACATAGCAGTACCCTGAAGTCTTAACACATAGGTTTTCCAAGACTTGGATATTTGATTCTGTGAATTCGCTTGCTTGGTTGAAGAACCCGAATAGACTATCTCCATCAAAAGCCAATCCCCTTGTACCCCGTTCTCTTAAACTTACATTTTTCACTTCAACTCTATGCTTTGATATGCAAGACTGAATATCTGAATGAAAGATAATGAAATCTGTCCGCTCCTTTCTTTTAACGAAATGGTGATCCTTTTCAAGACCAGACTTTTCTAACTCTCTTTGGACACAGAGTTCGGCGAGATTGCCGGATAAAGGCTGAAAAGCTTGGCTGACGCGTCTAGAAACTTCTTCCATAAAGTTGCTATATTCCTTATCTCCGACTACGATAGGTTCCAAGAGTTTCTTCTTTACATTAAGGCGAATATCTTTCGGCAGTTTGAGTTCCAAAAGTATCTCATCAACCCTTCTTTCATAATACTCAGATCTGTATCGGAGCATCAACTCAAAGGTCTTAGCGTGAAGAGCGTTAACATCTAGGTTAGGGTCAGCGCTTAGAGCTTCGCGAAGTATTTGCTGACCTGAAGGGATGCTTGACCTAGTCCTACCCAAGATTTACCACAGTTATGTCAAAACAAAACTTGTATTTAAAAACTTCGCACTGAAAAGTATTAGCATTATCAATTCTTATAATCTTAAAAGCGTGCATTGAATAATAACGCGCTAAGCAAAAAGAAGCGAATTGCCTTCACTAGTTTTCTTGGCTATTATATGTCATCAGAAATACCAGAAATAATCTAGAGATCCGAAAAAAATTTGAATAGAAGAAGAAATCAGGGAATTACTATCAATAATAGGGGAATTTTTGAAGAAAAATCATCCATTCGCCCTCTTCCTGG
>NZ_JBRAKS010000205.1:0-7053 GCF_052745115.1 Candidatus Jordarchaeum sp. | reverse complement strand
TTGAAAGAGACCATTCCGAACCTCGAAGTGTACAAAAGACTTTTTACGCCCAAAAAATTTATTAGAAACCTACCCTATTCATAATTCTGAAACTTATTTTTAAAAAGGAGAGAGAACGGAGGTATTGGATATTAGAATTTTTAATCCTTTAATTGAAACCATGCCGAGAAGTGACCTTGAGAAAATACAAGAAAGGCGTCTGAAGAGCCAATTATTACACGTTTACTATAATTCGGAATTCCACCACAAAAAGTTCGATATGGCGGGAGTTAAGCTCGATGACATAAAAAAGCTCGGTGATCTAAAGAAGCTTCCCCTAGTTACAAGGCATGAATTGCAGGAAGCCACAAGTAACAATAACCCCTTTGGAGGCAGGCTTTGTGTTCCCGAAGAGTTCGGCGTTTTCTACGCAGACGAATTCCCGTGTGAAGGAGAAATGATATACATTGGGGTAACCACCCGCGACTCGGAAATGCTTGTAGAAGCCATCACAAGGCAGTGGGCGATGGCCGGGGTGGAGGAGGGAGACACTGTGGGACTGAACTTTTGGAGCTGGCATCCCATTTACTCCATGGGCTGTCTGGGAGATGTAAGCGCAACTATGAGGCTTGAGTGCAGATGGGTTGGTAACGAGGGCCTCTTTCTACTGAGCGGCAGAATGCTCCACATATTAAATTTCATGAAACCCGCAATATACGTAACCACACTTGAACTGCTGCAATATCTGGAGATGTCCTCCAACCAGTTAGGAATCCCCCTAAAGGGACTGGCTCAGAAAAGTGTAATAGCCATGGATCCCCTGAAAGCACCAAGCTCCGAAGAGAGACAAAAATGGGAAACTGCATTCGGCTGCCCGCTACTTGCCTGTTATAATATAAGAGATAACTTCTTTTTCCCGCAGGAGTGCTCGGAGAAAAAGGGTCTCCACGCTTGGGAAGACCTTTACATCGTTGAAGCCGTCGATCCTCAAAACGGTGCACCGGTAGCCGACGGTGAAAAAGGGAAACTAACAGTTACCAACCTCTGGAATGAAACAACACCCGTCATAAGATACACCACAAACATAGACGTCAAACTAAACAAGGACAAGTGCAAGTGTGGAAGAACCCACATCAGAATAATGCCTGCATAGGAGGAGGAAAAAATGGAGTTTGAAATGGGAAGAGAGTATTGGAATCCAAAAGTTGAAACCATGAAAAAAGGGGAAATTAAGGAGCTGCAAACCAAAAAGATGAGGTCGATTATTGCTCACGCCTACACGAACTCAGAGTTCTATAGGGATCTCTGGAAAGAGGCAGGTGTAACGCCTGAAGACATAAAAACCTTGGACGACCTAATGAAAAAAGCCCCTCTATTCAGAAAGGACGACGTAAGGGATCGCATGGAAAAGGGAGACCCCTTTGGAGGGCTTCTAAGTGTGCCCATGAGCCACTTGGTAGCCTGCTTCGCCTCTACCGGTACCACCGGAACCCCCACATTTTACGCTTATACTAGAGACCAAGCAGAAAACCTTTCTATTGCGGAAACCAGAATCGCTTGGATGGTTAAACTCCGCCCTGGAATGAGGTATGTAATACCGGGGGGACCCTGGCACTGGCATAGTGTTGCCCTTTATGGTGCTTGGAGAAGGATTAGTCCTCGCTTCTACACTGCGGGGATGGTTGCTCCAATCACTATTGGGCACATGTTTGATGCGGTAATGAAGTTTAAGCCTCACCACATTTTTGCAGCTCTTGACGTTGCATTTGGGTTAAACGAGGAGGCCCGCAAAAGAGGTATTGAGACCACTGATCTTTTCTCCGACCTGCTCTTTGCGAGAACTGGTCACGGTGAGCCTATGACCAAGGTGCTATTCGAATTCTTTAAGAAAAAATGGGGAATCATGGAGGCTTTCGATGGTGGAGGAATTGGCGAAGGAATGATGGTGTGCTGTGACTGCTACGCACACGCCGGTCAGCATATGTGGGAGGACTTCTGGCACATAGACCTTGTGGATCCGGATACTGATGAGAACGTTTCTATGGAAACTGGTGAAAGAGGCGAGTATGTAATAACGAACCTTCATGCAACTGGGATACCCTATGTTAGGTGTGCCTCAGATGATTACTGTGAGGTTTATCCTGAGCCCTGTGAGTGTGGAAGAACCCACCTCAGAATGAGGATAACAAGCAGGACAGGCTGGATACTAGATATTCAGGGTAAGAGAGTCACCCCCTACGATGTTCGGTTAGCAATGGAACAGCACCCCGAAACCCGGGAAGCGGCTTTCACAATAGATAAATATGCCAAGAAAATGGACAAGGTAAAAATCAGAGCATCCTACGATAAAAAAATTACCAAGGACCCTGAAGAATTAAAGGACAGGGTGCAGAAAACCATCAAAGAGCAACTGGGCATCGACTCTGAAATAACTTGGGTGGACTACTCACAGCTCCCAGTAATGATGCACAAAATTATGAGAATAACTGACCTAACCAAAGCTTAAATCCTAATACTCCCTTACCCTTTTTTATACTTGTTTACTGCGAATGACTTTTATAACAAATGAGAGGATTTATATTCCATACATATTCTCGAAATGATTCTTGGGAATATTGTTGGAGGAATTTTTTTGTCCAAAGTTAGGGTTGGAGACATTAACATGTATTATGAGATTCATGGTGAAGGATTTCCCCTTGTAATGATTATGGGTTTGGGAGGTCCTTCAACCGCTTGGGAGAAATACATTATTGACAAGTTTTCTGAGAAGTTTAAGGTCATAATTTTTGATAACCGGGGCACCGGTCACAGCGATGTTCCTGAGGAGTATTATACTATTGAGATGCTGGCAGACGATACAGCTGGTTTAATGACTGCTTTAAACGTGCCTTGGGCACATGTTTTAGGCTTATCTATGGGAGGAATGATTGCCATCGAATTTGCTTTAAAATATCCTGAGCGGTTGGGAAAGCTTATTCTATGCTGCACCTCGGGTGGAGTCTCAAGGTTTGTTCCCCCGAAATCAGACATTATGCAGGACCTGACGGGTTTAATGAGCGGGAAGCCAGAGGAGGTTATGAAGACCGCTTTACGTATCCTGTATACTGAGGAATTTATTGCCCAGAATCCTGATAGGATAGAAGAATTCTTCCAAGAAATGAGAAAATCCAATGTATCTTACTCCCCAGAGGGAACCAAGAGGCAACTGGGGGGAATAATGGGCTTTGACGCTCACGACCGACTATACACCATCAAGAAGCCCACGCTCATCATAGCCGGCAAAAAGGATGTACTGGTTCCCTATGAAAATTCCCAAATCTTAGCCGAAGAGATACCCGGATCTAAACTCGTCCTATTTGACGACGCTGGTCACGGTCTCTACTCACAGAAAAGAGAAGAATTCTGTCAAATCATTATAGATTTCCTAGAAGAGCCATGAAACAAATCCAGCAGAAAAACAGTTTTTATTTCAATTTTTCTTCAAACCAGCGGAATCTAACATTTTCTGCAATTAATTGATTAGTCTTTAATATTTAAAACTCACGTATTAAACCCTTTTTCTAGGCATCCTTGGTTTTCGGATTATTCGATTGGTGTTAATATTGTTGGTGTCTTTTTAGAGTAGTCTAGGGTTACTGCGTAATATTGTGTTTTCGGTATTATGCCGTAGAGCATAAGGATTCCATTTATTTTTTCAAATTTAAGATAGACATCTGTAAACTGTGAGAGTATTTGTTGGTTTTTCTGCGGGTAGTAGAAAACTCCTATTGTGGCTCCTAAGAGTTTGAGCTGGTTGACCCAGAGGCTAAGGACTTTAGAGAAGTTCTGTATTCCGTAGCTGTAGCTCACCACATCGCTGCTTATCCCCACGAAGAAAAGTTTCTTTTCGCTGTTTTTCAGTATTTCTTGGGTTACTCCTTTTATTTGGTGTATGTCCTCCCGGTAATCTCTGCTTTCCAAGTAGTGGACGTTTTCAGGTTTATCTAATACGCTAACATCTACGCTTAGTTTTGTGGGTAGAAAGACGTGGACTAATTTTTTAAAATTGTGTAGAAGGGCGGGGTTTTCCATTAGGGCTTTTTTTAAGGGGCTTATGTCAAGGAAGGAGATGCTTCTTGAGGGAATTAGTATCGCGGGATAGTTTTGGCTTATGACGCTGACGTAGAATGGGGAGAGCATGTCTATGTGCTCCAGCCCGATTCCTTGGCCTAGCTCCATCACGTTGAGGCTGCTCTTTTTTAGACCGCCTTCTAGGATTTTGTCCAGTTCCCGTATTGTTGTGGGAATCTTGTCTGGCTCAGCTTCCTCTGCTTTTTGTTCTTCTATTTTTTCTCTGGTGGGTATGCTGTGGAAGGAGTTTTTGAAGTGTGTGAATCTTCCTTTGGTGAGTGTGAAGAGGCATACTGGGTATTTGATTTCTGTTCCCCTCATCTTTTCTATGATGATTTCTCTTAGGACTCTGCCATCGTTTAATTGTTTTCTAAGCGTTACTATTCCGTCAACTAGAAAATCTAATGCGGACTCAGAATCAGTTTCAGAAACGAAAACAATGTTTGCACCCTTTTTCCCACCTATGTCGAGTAGAGTGCTTTCTAGACTCAGGTCATTTGTGGGTAAGCCTAGGCTGTTTTTCAAAGCATCCAAATTGTCAATAATAACAATACTTTTTCTATTTTCTCGAATTTTAGAATATATGGCTTTCAAATAGTCAGATTTATCAATATACTCTAAAAATTTCGTGTCTAAGTCGGATGAGTCTCTGGCTATAGGTTTTTTAGCATCAATAATATTTCCTAGTGGAATATCTTTCTCTATCCAAGGGTAAAGATAATACAGTTTTTCTGAAGTGAGGCGTGTTGAAAGATAGGAACTCTTACGATCGGAGAAAGCTTTAACGAGTTCCAATGCTAAGGTGGTCTTACCAGTACCGGCGGCCCCTTTTATGTGAAGAGAGTAGCCGTCTACACTAAGGGCCCAAATTAACTCCTCAGGAAGATAAGAATAATCGCTCATTTCCCTATTACCTTCTATTTTCCTAATTAATCCTTACAGAAATTAAGAAAAAACTGGTATATATTTTCACCGATTAACGTTAAATGACAAAACAAAAAGATGATAGGTAGCGATAGAACATTATAAAAGAAAAAATATGTGAAGGGTATGCTTAGCTTTTTTCTTTAATATTTTTAAAAGCCTAGTATTCTTGCCGCGTTTTCTCCGAGTATTAATTTTTTCTCTTCTTCGCTGAAGTCGGGGAGTCCTAGTATTTCCATTGGTGGGGGGCGTGTCAATTTTTTGATGTTCTCAACCCACTCTTTGAGTGATATTAGGGAGGCAAACAAGGGCCAGTCGCTTCCAAAAAGGATTTTTCCCGCACCGCAGGTCATCTTTGCTTGTGCCAGTGTTTGAAACAGGTATACGGGTGCAAATTTGGATATCACTGCCCAATTTCCACAGATGTCAAAACAGACATTGGGGTTCTTCATTGCCACCGTGAGGGCTTCATTCACCCAGGGGTCTCCGATGTGTGCCATTTGGATTTTTATTTTGGGGAAATCTACGGCAACTGTGTCTACATGCATTGGGTGATTGTATTTTAGGTAGGTTCTTGGGGGGCCGGCACCGGTGTGGCAAAGAATGGGAACACCTAATTCCTCCACCTTTTCATAGAAGGGGTAATACTCTTTATTGTCGGGGTAGAAGCCGGTCAGTGGCCATAGTTTAACTCCTGAGAGTTCCAGGTCTTGTATGCACCTTTCAAGCTCTCTAATAGCTCCCTTCCCTCTTCGGGGATCGATTCCACAGTAGCCGACCAGTCTGTCGGGATACTTCTTGACAATATTGGCAACGTAATCATTGTAATCCTTGAAGGTAACATCTCCCTTAAAAGCAAATTCGTAATCCAGAGCAAGTATCACCGTTCTATCTATTCCTGCCTCATCCATTTCTCTAATTAATCGATCAGATGTTCCATCCATCGTGAGATTCGGATCAAGGCCAAGATTCTTCGATATTTCGTAAATAATTTCTTTTAACTCCACAGACATCATTTTTTCTTCCCAAATATGACAGTGCGCATCAATAATCAAATCTAACAACCTCTTTAAATGAATTAACTTTTTATATTATTTCTCTCGTATTTAAATCAATAAGGTAAAGCAACAAGAAATGCAAGAGGGTCAACAATGCCCGAGAACTTAGAACTCATTGACAGAGTGAAAAAGGACTTAGACAACATCATTGATCCTAGAAATGGTGGACTGGCCTTTTTAGCAAATAATGGTAAAACACTGTACTCAGAGTTGCCACAAGACGTGGAACAGAAACTCCTACTTTTTAAACCAAGTTATCCCAGCTTAAATATTGGATCAAACATTACAATCGCAATCCAAAACGGTTCTCTAATAGTAATGCGTGCGTCACAAACCATGCTTATTGCGGTACAGAACCAACAAAACGTAGGCTCATCCTTAGGCAAGATTTCCACCGTTGTCAAGAAGTACTCGCAAGAATTTAACAATCTTCAAAACATTATCAAGCCATCGGAATTAAGGGTAGAAGTGGTGAAAAAGGAAGCCTTAGTGGTTGAGGGGGAAGAAACGGAACTCACAGAACCGGAACTTGAAAAATATCAAAAATCTCTAGTATACGAGCTTATACCACCATTAACTCCAGAAAATGTAATATCCGAGTGCTCTATTGTATGGAGCAAAGCTACTCGACTCATGCTCCGAAACCTAGACCAAGACCTAACCGTGGATGAAATATGGGAAGGACTAAACAACGCAGGCCTCGATGTGTCCCTGGAATGGGTGCTTGAAGCTTTACAATCATTGGCAGCCCGGGGAATTGTACGAATTAAAGAAAAAAATAAGGTGTAAAAAAGTTTCTGGGGCGCCTTGTTTGGTGGTGGCGTTTTCTAGCTGGCGGGTGGTGGGTTTTAGCCGTTTTCTAAAATTCGTTATCCTTCCTCCTTTTGCTTAAAGGAGCCCCTTTAAAGCTTCTTTTAGCGGAAACCTTGAACCGTTGTCCGAAACTTACCCATCTAGGACACTTCCAGATGGTGTTCGGTTC
>NZ_JBRAKS010000204.1:0-7064 GCF_052745115.1 Candidatus Jordarchaeum sp. | reverse complement strand
TTTAAATAGCTTATATAATTAAGTAACCGTTATTCGGAATATTGCAGAACAGTTACAAACGGTAAAGGGAAAGCAAAACCATTGTTAAAATCTGAGAAAATCATTTCTAATTCGTATTATAGTATTTTAAGTCTTAAATTTCGTTAAAAATTTCAAGAGTTGATAAAAGAATGTCAGAATTTAAAGACTTTCTTACCGGATTGGTTTTCGGTACCATACTTAGATCCGCGGATAACATGGGAGTAAAGCCCACGCTGCTCGGACGTCAATCAGCCGCAGTACTAGGCCCCATAATAAACGATTTAGCGCAAAAGTTCATAGGCAAGGAAGCACCCAAAACCAGAGAGGAGCTCTTGACAGACATAGAAACTATGGGTAAGGTTAGTGGGGTACTAGGCAAAGAGTTCGAAATAACTCACACGCAAAACACAATAAATATAAAAGTTGTTGAATGTCCCTGGGTGGAAATGGGCAAATACGGAAAAACCATAGGGTACAAAGCTTGCCCCCTGTGCGGTATAATTGTTCTACTAATGGGAGCCCTCGAAGCCCAGAATATCAGTCGAGTTGTGAACATCAGTGCGGTTAACAATGATACAGTATGCGAACTCGGATTAGAAGAGGAACAAAAATAGGACACTTCCAAAACAAATTAACAAATTCACTTTTTTTATTTCTCGAATTTAGATTCCCTGAGAACTGGACTGGAATTGCAATTTTAGAGAAACCACATAACGCAAAAAAGATATTCTAGAAGTAATTACCAAAACTTGGAATATAAAATAAATCTTGTTGTACGCATTTAGCTGCTGTGATCGAATAACGGATAATAGGACTTCAAACCCCGAAAGAAGGTCTATTTAGACTTTTTTGGCGAACGTTAACCGCCGGCGAAAAGAATCCAAAATAAACCCCCCTTTTAGGAAAAGGGAGCATATAACGTCATATCAGTCTTCATTAGCTAAATATATACAACTTTTTATTTTTTAATTTCACCACTTTCCTACGTGTCGTAAGAACAGGGTATTTTTGGTTATGTTATTCGATGGTTTTTGTAATCGAGGATTTTTGCGGAAGATTTTTATAAAAGGCTGAAAAGCGTTCATTAACAATTTGAATTAAATTGTTCAATTTTTGAAAAATTGGGGTGTAAGAAAATTGTCGGAAGATATTGTTATTGTTAAGAAAGAACCACCTTTGGCATGGGTTATTATGAACAGACCAAAAGCCAACGCTTTAAACGTAGCTCTGATTAACGCGCTGGACAAGGCTTTTGACGACCTATGGTTCCAACAGGATATCCATGTAGTAATTTTGATGGGAGCCGGTGACAGGTTTTTCTCCGCAGGAGCCGATCTCAAGGAGCCTCCAACACTGACTCTTGGAGTTCCCATGGCTGTAGCACAGATGGACACCGCTCTGCTTATGTCCAAATTAACCACCAAAATCGAAAGGTTTCCCAAGATTGTGATAGCTGCAATCAGGGGTTTTGCCCTTGGTGGTGGATGCGAACTGGCTAGTGCTTGCGACTTCAGAATAGCTGCTGAAGGTTCACAACTCGGTCAACCGGAGGTGGATCGTGGAATAATACCGGGATGGGGCGGAACCGTGAGATTGCCCAGACTAATCGGACTCGCCAAAGCTAAGGAGCTAATACTTTCAGGTGAACCAATAGATGCTCAAGAAGCTTATAGAATTGGATTGGTAAATAAGGTGGTTCCCTTCGATAAGTTTGAGGAAGAGGTAAAACAGTTAGCTCTTAAACTGGCTAAAGGACCACCTGTAGCCCAGAGAGCGGCAAAATATGCACTGAACTTCGGATCTCAAGGTCCTCTGGATGCGGGACTAATATTTGAGGGGGCACTGGCAACTATTGCCACAGTCAGTGAGGATGCCAGGGAAGGTGTAATGGCGTTCCTCGAAAAGCGGGAGCCCAAATTTAAAGGTGCGTAAAACTAAACAAAATTTTTTTCTTTCTTTTTTCGTTTAGATCATTTGGTTTTTTATACTCTTAATTTTCTTATAGAGTTCTTCTACTGTTTTGGGGGGAATGATTTCCTCTTCTTTTTTTCGGAGTCTGATAGCTTCAGATGGGCATGTGGGGACACAGTTTCCGCAGCCGATGCACCTAATTAGGTTTACTGTTGAAACGTTTTCCACTATTGTTAATGCGTTCATTTGGCATCTCTCAACGCAGGTTTCGCATCCCGTGCATAGTTCGGGGTCTATCTGGGCTTGATAGTTTGTATGAATTAATTCGGCTGGATTAGGAAATTGCTTTAGACGTGATAATAGTAGGCAGCAGCACCCACAACAACTACAGATAAATTCTGGTCTCTGAGCATTACTCGGTTGATGAACTAATCCCGCTTCCTCATTTTTTCGCAAGATTTCCAGAGCTTCTTTCTTGCTCACCTGGCGTCCCCATCTATTGTCAATATACAGCTGACCGAGGGGTCCAAGAGCCATACAAGTCTCACTCTCGGATGTTACACTACAAGGCTGTCCTTTCATCTCTGCAGCCTTACGGCATATGCATTCAGATACGCAGAATGGCCCATCCTCTTTTTCAATTATTTTTCTTAAATCATCATAGGTCGATACATAACTCTTTGCCGTTAGGCTTTGTTCAATTGGTATAATGCGGAGCTGGTTAACTCCCGTTCTTAAAAATTCCAGAGCAAATGCCTCACTGATATACTGTTCAAAATCTTCCTGAAATTCCTTAGTAAGTCTTTTTAATTGGTACTCATACATCCCAATAGCTATAAATGCATTCGCGTAGTGTCTCTCGCCTTCCACAATTTTGTAATGGATGCATCCCTTTTTGGCCATATCGTCTAATTTTTCCTTTAGCTCCTCAACGGAGATTTCACTTTTATCAAATCGATTGTAAATGGTTTCTAGGGGTTCATATTCCCAGTTAAGTTTTGTTGCAATTTTTGCCTGCTCAGGAGTGAAAATAAATTTCAATACGCGGAGCTCTACACCAGACTGTGTGGCTGGATATCCGATGGGCATTTTGTCGAGGTGTTTTTGCAATTCACTATAAACTTTATCCTCACTCATTCGACTCTCTCCTTCATAGTTAACGATTATTTTCTTTATGAGTTGTTTTCAAGATATAAGACTTTTTCGATGAAGAAAAAATTAGATGTTAAAATTTTTAAATTATCCTTGGATGTATCTTACGAGAGATAATCAGAGATGAATGACAAAATGAGTAAGAAGGAAAATCATAAAAATGATTTAGCTAAATTTTTTGATGAATTTCTAAAAACTAGGGATGAGGAAAAGATTATCGAATATATAATTTCGAATAGTAATCTCCCTGGCCCTAGAGGAAACCTAGAATTAGCCCAAGCATTTGCTGAAATAGTTGAGGAATACTTTACAAAAGATTCTGAAAAACTATGGAGCTTGTCTCTAAAATTAGTAGAAATTTCAATAGATGAAGCGCCAGTAGATGATCCAAAGGAAATGCTCCCTTTCTGCGGAGCCCGATCCCTAGGGGCTATTGGCTCAACCTTCCCAGCATACTTTCCTAAGACATTTTCTCTCTTAAAAGAATTAGCAAATGACCCAAGATGGAGAACAAGAGAAGGCGTAGCCATGGCTATCCAGGAATTTTTAAAGAAGCGTGGTCCAAAGACTCTAAAAGATTTAGAAAGCTGGATTCAAAAAGACAATTGGCTTGTGATGAGGGCTGTGGCAGCGGGAGTGGCAGAACCAGCTTTATTTAAAAAATGAGCAGAATGCACAGTGGGCCTTAAACCTGCATAAAAAAATCTTTGACCGGATACTAGGTACTAAAGACCGCAAATCCGAAGAGTTCAAAAAGTTGAAACAGGGACTAGGTTATACTCTGAGCGTCGTTATACATGCGATTCCAAAGGAAGGTTTTGAATATACTCATCAACTTATAGATTCACGGGATTCAGATATTCTATGGATAATAAAAGAGAATTTGAAAAAGAAGAGATTAACCAAGAACTTTCCCCAAGAGATAAGTTCAATAAAGAAATTAATATAGTTTTAAATTCAATTGTACCTAGTAGCCGTGTTCAATCCTTTGTTCAAAAATTTTGTTGGTGGATGTTAAAATTGGCGGAATCATTCTGGATTGGAGAATTTGATGATGTTGATTTGGAGGAAGAAGCCTTTTTTGACCTTATCGAAGAAATTCTTTCCAATATGGGGTTTATGATAGTTGAAAAGGATTGGGATGGAGGTAAAATAATTATTAGGTTGAAATTATCACATGCTGACTCAATCGGTTACCTCAATTTTAAGAAGGATAAGCAACATATTTCCATCAGTATAATTTATGAAATTATGAAACCAGATGCTTGGAAGTTATCACTAGACGAAAAGTCGGTTGAAAGTGACAAAGCGAGGCTTGAGGATTCTTGGAAGAATCTTTGCAGAATGATTGACAACATTTTTTCCAGTGGGTTCATTCCAGCTCCCGAATTGAGAGACAATCTTTGTTCAAACTGCGGAAGAGAAATCGATTGGGACTCTAAATTCTGTAAATACTGCGGGTACAAATTAGAATAAATCGACTTTTCGACCGAATTGTCATGCGCCTTTCGACTGAATTTTTGGTAATTGTTGCGAAAAAATTATGTAGAATATACAATGAGTATTTCGTGAGGTGTCTTTATGAAAGAAATAGAAGAGGGCTTAACTCATTTTTGTAACGCATATAATTATCTCTGGAAAGTAGTTGCTAACACTCAGTACTATGACTATATCAAGAATAAAATGTTTAACCTGAAAATAGGCGACAAGAAAAATTATCTTTTAACTGTGGAGCCCGAAACCGCCCGATTTGAAGAAGGTCTAAGTGATTGGGCGGCTGCAACCATAGAAATGAACGAGGCGGATTGGAGATCGGTTTTTCAAGGCGAGGCAAACTTTGCCAGCGTAGCCGCAGCAGACAGACTGGTGGTAAACAAGGACGCACAAAACATTGCTCTTGGGTTGGGAATGGTTATGCAGCTGTTATCACTATTAAAGTAAAGGAGGAGGAGAAATGAGACAAGGTATCACACGAAAAGTAGCAGAATGGGCTCACAATCTAAAATTTGAACAGATTCCAAAAGAAGTTGTGGAACGAGTGAAAAACCAATTGATAAATATGGTGGCAACAATATACGCTGGATCAATGATGGAACCCGGACAAAAAATCATAAAAGCCGTAAAAACTTGGAGAGATAAACCTGAGTCTACAGTGATCAGCGGTGGATGTAAGACCTCCATGCAGAACGCGGCAATGGTGAACTCATTTTTATCCTGCATTCTGGAATATGAGGACTATTTACCAGAATCCCATGTGGGAGACGTAGGAGTCCCAGCAGCATTAGCAGTTGGTGAGAGTTACAGCTCAAGTGGAAAAGAAATAATTACAGCTTTGGTGATTGGAAACGAGGTGGGAGGAAGAACCGGGGAAGTACTGGTGGATCCAGTTCATGTAGGACATGCCTCTCCCAATCATGCGATTGATGTTCCCCTAGTGGCTGGAAGACTAATGGGTTTAGATGTTGAACAATTGATGGATGCCATGGGAATAGCTTGCACCCACGTACAGGGAAATATTATGATCAACTGGGTGGCGGATTGCAAGGGGATGCTCACCGGAATGCCTGCCTACATTGGAATAATTTCAGCGAAACTGGCTGAAGTGGGTTTGAGTGGAAGCCACGAGGTATTGGAACATTCCTTAGGCTATTGTAACATGGCTTCCAACATTCCAGACTTATCCAAACTGGAGATAATCACCAAGGATTTAGGAAAAGAATGGAGAACACTGAAAATCGTATATAAACCATTCCCAGTGGTAGCCTACTATAATGCTCCCATTGACGCTATTATCAAGATAGTGAACAATAATGAGGTTGATCCGGAAAAGGTCAAGGAAGTAAGTATTAGGTGTCCGTTTATCATGATGCTCACCGCGGGATTCTACTCTCTCCGGTATCCCGACTTCTATGAGAGAATCAAAAATCGCAGAGACTGGACCTACCAAGCACTGCTAATAGACGGCTACTATCCTATGGCCATATCACTGGTAGACAAGGAGTACACTCCTAAACAGCTCAAAATAGAAAAAATACTCAACCCCACAGTGCAGGAAATAATAAAGAAAATCAAACTCAAAGGAGACCCCGCCATAGGATCATCAGCCGAGGTAACCATAACCATGCAGGACGGAACAAGCTACACCCAATTCTCCAAGTACGACGCTTTCTTCCAACCCGAAGAAGGCTTTGACGTCAAGAAAAAACTATACGACATGGCTGAGGGAGTAAAAACCAAACAGGAAATCGGAGAAATAATGTCCACAATTGAAAAATTGGAAAAAGTAGACAACATAAACCAGCTAACAGAACTATTAGCATAAAATTGAGAAAAAGTTAAACACACAATTCTCAATATTATTCTTTTAATTCAAAATCGTGTCTAATCTAAAATAAAAAAGAAAAGGGGTAAGATTTTTTATTCTCTACTTTCTTATCCTTATCCTTTCTTATATTTGTCTAGTTTCTCTACCAGTTTCATTAGTTCTTTTTGCAGTTTCTCCTTTTGCTTCCTGTCACTATCGGTGTACAATCCTTCGCTTTCTTTTCTTCGCAACTCTTCAATCTGCATCCTTATTTCCACGAATCGTTTCTGTATTTCTTCCAGCCTCTCCATCTCTTTAGGTGAAACCACTGTTTCCAGAGGAACCTTGGAGAGAAAGAGACTCGCATATATGTAGTCCTTTTGAACCTTGTCATACTTGTACTCGATTTTAAGCCGCTTTGCAGTGTACTCATCATAGTCTAGTACACCCGAGTCGTGTTTAGATTTCAGTTCTTCGAGCTTTGCTCCGTACTTGTTCACTTCTCTCTGCAATTTTTCTCTTCTCCGGCTTAAGTCCGAAACCTTCTGTTCATGAAGCTTCCTCACTTTATCCAAATCAATCACTGAACCTAGGACGGTGGGAAGCGTCTCCTTGAACTGTCCTACTTCGCCCTTCCAGGTTTCAAGCTGCTTACGATGCTGCTGCTCGATCTGGA
>NZ_JBRAKS010000203.1:0-7164 GCF_052745115.1 Candidatus Jordarchaeum sp. | reverse complement strand
CTTGGACCCCCATAGACGGGTGGTCCTGGAGGTCTACCTCAAGTCTAGAAACGGGCTGGTGGCGGCGAGCTTCATGAAGAAACTCATGGAAAAGTACGGTCGAGAAGTACGGTTTCTAACCGAGGGGGGAAAATGGTACCCCTGGGCGGCCCGAAGCGTGGGAGCCCGACAGATGCGGGTAAAAGGCGGTGTACGCAGCTACGTGGAGCGCTGGTTCCGCATCGTCAAAGACAGCCTGCGGGTGTTCAGCTGCGCCTTCCCCCGGAGCAACCAAGGACTGGAGAACGCCCGCACCTTCCTCCGCTTCTACGCCTACTACTACAACCACGTAAGACCCCACCAATCCCTGAACCAAAATACCCCCATCCCCTTACGAAAAGGCACCTGCATCCAAAAACTACAAAAGGCACTCGAGGTGAAAAAAACCTTAAGTTGACAATATCTATTTGATTAATTGGTTTGTTTAAAAATAAGAATTGAATGTAGACTTTTTTAAATTTTTTTGTAAATTAAAATTAAATTTCCATATTGGAAGAGTTTAAGTGGGCGGAACCGGATTTGAACCGGCGACCTCCTGGACCCGAACCAGGAATCATACCAAAATTTCCACTCTTCTGGGATGAAGAATTCTAGACCATCCGCCCATTTTTAATAGGAAAAACTCTGTTTGAGTTAAGTTACTTCCATAAGATAAAATTTTTGTTTGGGATTTCAAATTTTCAACTCTTTTTTTTCGTTAATAGCCGAAATATTTATGTGTATTTCCTCTATGAAACTTGAATATGAGCCTTTCCAAAAGTAATGCCGAGAGATTAGCTCGGAGGGTGGCAGGTGAAATTTCTCTCTCAGATGATCCAGGCAAGATGATGCGCAAGTGGCGAGAACTATTTCACGTGCCTCAGATTATTTTGGCTGAATATTTGGATGTTTCTCCTTCCGTTATTAGTGATTACGAGGGGAGTCGGAGGAAGTCTCCTGGAACTAAGACTATAAGACGCTTTGTTGAGGGATTGCTTGCTATTGATGAAAAGAATGGGGGTCAAATAACTGCTGCTTTTAGCCGGTTGATGAGTGTGGAGATTCCTACGGATATTATTTTGGATGTACGCGAATTTACGACACCTGTAATTACTCGGCAGTTTTGTGCTACCATCCGAGCAGAATGTGTTGTGGGGGAAGAATTTCTGGATAGGAACTTATTAGGATATATAGTTATTGATAGTATTAGCGCATTTAGAGAGCTTTCAGGTGATGCTTTTCTCAAATTATATGATTCGACTAGTGAAAGGGGAGTAATTTTTACCAATGCTAGTACTGGGCGTTCTCCTCTAATTACAATAAAGGTTAACACTTTTAAACCGAGCTTAATAGTCTTGCACGGGCTTACAGAGCCGGATCCTCTAGCGGTTGAATTAGCAAAGAAGGAGGGTATTCCTTTAGCAATCTCTAAAATAGAGTCTGTGGAAGATCTAATTAAAGAGTTGAGACAGTTTACTCCATAATTAAAATAATTATCAAAAATTATTCCCTGATATAAATTTATTTTTATAAAGTAGCTTAGATCACTATAGATGATTAGTATAGATGATTGGTAACTATTTTAAAGGCTTGGTAGTTTTGATAGATTATTTAGGAAAAATTGCTAAGCTGTGTTGAAATAAATTTAGATTTTGCAGTTTCCCAAGGTGGTTTCATATTGAATAGTGTTAAAACTAACGAAAAATGGGTTATGAAACCCTTACGCAAAGTTGGCATTATAGGCTGGGGTGCATATATACCCCGTTACCGAATTAAGATCCAAGAGCTAGGTGATATATGGGGAGAAAGTAAAGAACGGGTTGAATTAAATTTAGGTATCTCAGAAAAATCTGTTGCTGGGCCCGATGAGGATACAACAACTATAGCTACAGAAGCTGTGAAGAACGCCCTTTCTCGTGCACAAATAAATCCAAGAGATTTGAGGGCCATTTTTGTTGGCACAGAGTCACCGACTTATGCGGTGAAGCCCGCAGGTACTATTATTGCGGAGGCGTTAAATGCTACACCGAACATCTTAGCCTCTGATTTGGAATTCGCGTGTAAAGCTGGTACTGAAGCTTTGCAATGCTGTATGGGGCTAGTTTCATCGGGGATGATTAGGTATGGGGTTGCTGTGGGAGCAGATGTAGCTCAAAGTAGGCCTGGTGATGATTTAGAATTCTCCGCTGCTGCAGGTGGTGCTGCATTAATTATTGGAACTAAGAATACCCCTAAATCGGTTGCAACTATTGAAGCTTCTTATTCTTACTGTACCGATACCCCTGATTTTTGGAGACGCCCCACCGAGATATACCCTAGCCATGGAGAAGCATTTACGGGTGAGCCTGGATATTTTAGTCACACGGTAAATTGTGCCCGTATTTTGATGAATGAATTAGATTTAAAAAGTTCTGATTTGACCTATGTTGTCCTTCATCAACCCAACGGTAAATTCCCATTGAGGGCGGCTAATATTTTGGGTTTTTCTAAAAAACAAATTGAGCCTGGGTTATTAGTTGGTGAAATAGGTAATACTTATTCAGCTTCAGCAATGTTAGGGCTGACCGCGATTTTAGAAATAGCAAAGCCAAATGACAAAATACTGATGGTTTCCTATGGTAGTGGAGCTGGGTCGGATGCTTTTTATATTATAGTTGAGGAAGGTGTTGAGGAAAAAAGAGAACTTGCTCCTAAAATTAGCGAATATATTTCACGCAAAAAGTATATAGAGTATATCACCTACCTCAGATGGCGTAAACTTATAAAAGGGATATAAAAAATACAAAATGATATTTTAAAAAAATAACTTGAAAAATAGATTATTATCCCTTAATTTAAAATTGATAATAGTTATGAAAATTTTGCATTAAGGTTTGCGGAAGATTCTAATATAACATTTGTACGTATTTATAAACACAAATCTAACTGCATAAAATAAAATCAAATTATTAGAATAAATGAACGGAAATCCATTCATTTATGGTAATTTGTCCTTTTGTAGATTAGTTAAGTATAAGAATTCGTAAATCTAGTATTTCAGAATAATTGCCTAAGTAAAGCTAAATATCTGCTAAAAAAATATAAATTAACGTTTGCTGCCGAGTGTTCTATAAAATTGGAGGCTTTCAATTGAGACGCGTAGCGATTTGTGGACTATCAATGTGTAAAGTAGGAAATCATTATAACAAATCACTCCGAGAATTGTTTGCTGAAGCCACTTTGGATGCTTTAGAGAGTGCAGGAAATCCTTGTATAGATGCTATGTACATAGGAAATATGTCTGCCAGTGAACAGACTTACCAGAAGAATATCGCCTCTCTCCTATCTAATTCTATAGGCTTAAATTCTAAACCATCTATACTTCTAGAGTGTGCTGATGGTTCTGGTGGGGCAGCCCTTTATGAAGGATACAAAGCCGTTTCCTCTGGGTTGCACGATATAGTTCTCGTGGGGGGAGTTGAAAAAATGTCTGAAGCCACCCGCGGGGAAAATAGGAAAATCGGCTCCATGATAATCGAACAAGAATGTGAAGCGTTTCATGGCTTATCACTTGATGGGCAATTTGCACTAATTATGCGTTACTATATGCATCACTATAACGTAAGTAAAAGACATTTTGCCCTTTTTGCAGTTCAGATGCATAAACATGCAGCTGGTAACCGCTATGCTCATTTACCTTATGAAATATCTGTAGAAGATGCTTTAAACATGCAAACCATTGCTGATCCAGTAACTCTGTTTGATACAGCGCCTACAGGAGATGGAGCAGCAGCAGTTATACTTTGCCCCTTGGAAAAAGCTCGAGAATTCACAGAAAATCCCGTAGAGATAGCCGGAGCAGGGCAAGCAAGTGATACTTTGGCACTTTATGATAGAAAAAACATACTTACTTTTAGGGCAACAGTTGAAGCCTCCAAAATTGCGTTAGAAAGTTCAAAGTTAAAAATTTCGGATATTAATTTTTTTGAGGTTCATGATTCTTATACTATTTCTGGATTTCTTGCTTTAGAAGATTTAGGAATTATTGAGAGGGGAAAAGTAGGCCATGCTGTTGAAGAGGGATTGATTGATTTAAATGGGCCGTTACCAACTAATTTGAGTGGGGGTCTTAAGGCGAGGGGCCATCCCATGGGTGCTACTGGGGTTTATCAAGCAGTAGAATCTGCGCTCCAACTTCAAGGGCAGGCCGGAAAAAATCAGATAGACCCTGCAGAAGTGGCCTTAATACATAATGCTGCGGGTATAGGTTCAATTGTAACAGTGCACGTGCTTAAAAGAGTTTAAAAGATATAGGGGTAAAAAAATGAGATTACCTAAAGTATGGAGGGAAATACCTCAAAAATACAGATTGGAAGGAGCTATTTGTAGGAATTGTAATTTTTCTTTTATTTCACCTAGAACCGTTTGTCCTAGCTGTGGAAGTAGAGAATTAAGTTCACAAATTTTTCCACAAAGAGGCAAAGTTATATCTTATACTAATATTTGGAAGCCCCCCTATGATTTTGAAACTTACGCACCATATCCTGTAGCTCTAATTGAATTGTTGAACGGAATAAAAATAATTAGTCAGTTAACAGATTGCGACACTGATGAAATATTTATTGGAATGCCTGTAGAGGCTGTGCTTCGTAAGTTAAAAGAAGAGGGAGAAGATGGTGTGGTTTATTATGCAATCAAATTTCGGCCTCTAATTAGGAAAGAGAATTTTTAACTGTTATTTAAAAAAATTTTTTTAATATTTTAGTTTGGAAATATATATGAAAATAATTGAGACGTAAAATACTATGGGGGTTAACGTTGTCTGGAGAGCCCGAAGATTGGGAGTTGACTTCAGCGGTTTTGTCTGCATTATCTAGTGAAACTCGTATACAAATATTAAAAATTCTTAGTGTGAGAAGTCCTCTTTCCTTTACAAAAATTATGCAGCTATTAGAAATGGATACAAAGAAAGAAGCAGGGAAATTTGCTTACCATCTTGGGGAATTAGCCAAAAAAGCCCGATTGGTCAATGTTGATGAAGATAATAACTATACATTGACAGGTTTAGGAGAAAAGGCGGTTGAATTTATTAGGATGTTAGAAGAGTTTAGCCGACAAGAAAAAGGAGAACTTTACGTTAGAACATCAAGATTGGCAATAGAAAGATTCGATAGAAAAAAAATTGCAAACTCATTAGTAAGAGAAGCCAGAGTCCCCAAACAACTTGCAGAAAACATTGCTACTGAAGCCGAAGAGCGGTTGCTCAAATCTAGAATCGGGTATTTAACCGCTCCCTTAATTCGTGAATTTGTTAATGCAATATTATTAGAAAAGAGATTAGAGGAGTATCGACATGCACTAACCCGCTTAGGGCTTCCTGTTTATGATGTTACCACTATAATAAAAAGCCCTGAAAATGAGTTTTCAAATTCTGAGAAAATTCATAAACTTGCAGGAGATGCTGTTTTAGAACAGTATTTGCTTTTAAAGATTTTACCCAGAGAAATAGCTGATGCTCACCTTTCTGGGGTAATACATATTCCCGACGCCAGCTACTGGATACTACGACCGAATAACATTCAACACGACATTTACAGTTTGCTATCCTTAGAATTGAGGCCTAAAGGAGGGGTATTCACACCACTAAATAGAATAATAAATGCAGAAACTATAATTTCGCAATTATCAAAGTTTATAGAATTTTTTCAAACCGATTTAAGTGGTGAACAATCTATCGACAATTTTAACATTTTTCTAGCGCCCTTTCTCAAAGGTATGTCCTATAATGAAATAAAGAGTGTTGCTCATTATTTTGTTAGTGAATTATGCTGTAACATGAATCATTCAATTAGCGTTAATTTGGAGCTTATAACCCCCAAACATTTAAAATCCAAGCCGGCAATAGGCCCAAAGGGTAAAACTATAGGCAAATACGAAGATTTTGAGGAAGAAGCTCAAATATTCATTAACGCTCTAATAGATATTGTAATGGAAGAAGAGAACTTAACGGGTAAGCCATTTCTTACCTGCAATATGGTTTTTAAATTAAGACCTAACGTTTGGGAGAATGCCTCTGTTCTGCCGATCATTGATAAGATTTTTGAATTATCTGCTAGCTGGGGGAACCCTTTTTTTATAAACTCTTCACCAAAATGGCAGAATGATAATATTAATTATACAGGAGCTTTAGAACGTTTAGGCACAGACTGGAGTAAAGACTGGGAGCTTGATACGCAAAGAACTGGGAATTTGGGCACAGTGATTGTTAATCTGCCTAGAATCGCTTATGAGTCAAACAATGATGACGAACTTTTTTTTGAGCTGCTTCGCGAAAGACTGGATATGGCCTCAACTATACTTGAAATAAAATCACAAGCAATAAGAGAACGAATGTTTAACGACAAAACACTTCCTGCCCTAACTTCTAATCTGGATGGTGAAGTATATTACAGAGTAGATAATTCGACGCTTTCATTAAGTTTTGTTGGATTGGATGAAGCTGTTAAAAAACATATAGGTACACCAATAGATAACACCGAGGCTTCTTTAAAATTTCCACTCAGAATTTTAAAGTATTTTAATGAGTATGCTAGTGAGTTGAAAACGAACACCGGGTTAAGATGGGTGGTGGTTCAACCTAAAAGTGGCTCTTACGTAAATAGATTGGCAAAATTAGATGTCGAAAAATTTGGAAAGAAAAATGTTAGTGTGAGTGGTATTGGCAATAATGTCTATTATTCAACGAGCAATATACGAGTTTCAGCACCTCTGATTTTAGATGAAAGAATAAAAATAGAAAGTATGTTTCATCCCCTTCTCTTAGGCGGGCATCTGATGAATATCTCACTCGAAGAAAAAATATCTTATGATAATTTAATAGAAATAAGTGAGAAAATTTGTAAAGATACACAAGTAGGTAACTTTACATTTACAAGAGATATAACTTATTGTTTTCACTGTGCAAAATCATTCAACGGTATACAAAACAAATGTACAAAATGCGGGTCATCTATGAATAATATAGCAAGGTATAGTCGAAACATTGGACACTACTTTAACTTACCTTTTAAATATAATTGGGAGGTACAAGAAATTAGCGATAAACATCACTATTTTTAAAAAACCTACATAAGCTTCGCTTTTTAGACAAATTATAAAAAACCTTTT
>NZ_JBRAKS010000202.1:0-7177 GCF_052745115.1 Candidatus Jordarchaeum sp. | reverse complement strand
GAAATGAAAACCAAAAAACTAATCAGACCCACCAACCGTATTTAGTACCAGAACCGTAAAATATTTATTTCACAATATGCCTATAATAATACATAATTGTTGGAGGTAGATTCTTGTTTAATAAATTAAAGGAAAAAGCAGAAGGGGCTGGAAAGCGAGCCGCTACTACCGCTACAAGAAAAGCAGCCGAAAAAGCTGCTGGGAAGGCTGCGGAAAAGATCTCTGATGCCAGAATTAAATCAAAGACGCCTGAAGCTAAAGGTGATCCCAAGGAAATAGCAATAAAGGCCTACGAACTTCTTCAAAAGGGTGATCACAAAGAATGGGTAAAAACACTATCCTTATACCTACAGGAGAAAGCTGATGTAAAAGGTTCAACCCCAAGCTTTTGGTGGAGCACTGGAAGACACTACGTTGAGGACTACGGAGTCTACTACGAATTCCACAAGGAGGGAAAAGCGGAGTTTCCAAATCAGAGAAAATTCTTCTTTAAACGCAAGAACTCAGACGGCAGTGATAGGGGTTCTCCAGTACCCTGCACGGTCCGTGTAGACGACGACGGGGGTTGGCGTGTAGAACAGCAAAGTGTTTAAATAATTTTCCACATTTTTAATACTCGTAAAACTTAGTGTTAAACTTTAGCTGGCTATTTCAATAGATTGAAACTTTTGCTACGCCCTTTATCTCTAAAAATTTTGGTATTAGTTCTCCGGGTATTTTTCTATCGGCGATAAATGTTAGTCTAGGCTCAGGGCTAAGTTCCGGATCATCTGTGAGAGCCTGTCTAATGCTTATTCCCTCATTGGCTAGGATGGTTGCGGCACTAGCCAGTATGCCCACACTTCGAGGATCATCGGCTGTGATTTCGAGCACACCCAGATTAAGGGGTCTTGCTATCTCTTTCAAAGATAGTCCTGCAGATCTCATAAGTGTAAAAATGGTTCTAAGCTCCTCATTTTTATTTATCATTTTGATGGTTTCTACAACAGTTCTTCTATCAACGTTTGCTACCTGGGCTATTCTTTTAATTGGGATCTCAATATCGTTACAGTAAACCCTTTCATTCTTAATGTTTAAACCATTTTCCACCAGCACTCGGGCCACAGCAAGTCTTTCTGAATGGTCAGAGAAATATTCGGAGGTTTTTCGCCACATAGTTAATTCTCCATTCACTGGTCTTTATATTTATATATGTACATATTTGTACACGTAAGATTTAAATTTAACCTTTATAACAAATAATGTTCATACAAGTAACTAAATCTTTCAGCGTCAAACCCTCTACAATCAAGAGAGGGATCAAAAACAAAAACATGAAGGTGAAAAACATGCAATCCAGAAAAATACTATTAGAAGAAAACGAAATACCTAAAAAATGGTACAATATACAACCAGATCTGCCCAAGCCGTTACCACCACCCTTAAACCCCGAAACTAGAGAGCCACCA
Organism: Candidatus Jordarchaeum sp.; assembly: GCF_052745115.1. Lineage (NCBI taxonomy): Archaea > Promethearchaeati > Candidatus Jordarchaeia > Candidatus Jordarchaeales > Candidatus Jordarchaeaceae > Candidatus Jordarchaeum > Candidatus Jordarchaeum sp. The sequence continues at coordinate 5,729 of NZ_JBRAKS010000202.1, read as the reverse complement.
CCACCCGAAATGTTAGAAGCTATATTCGCAAAAGAACTGGTAAAGCAAGAAATAAGCCAAGAGCGATGGATAAACATACCGGAAGAAGTGCGAGAAATATACCAACTTTGGAGACCAACACCACTCTATAGAGCAATCAACCTCGAAAAAGCTCTAAAAACACCAGCAAAAATCTACTACAAATACGAGGGAGTAAGTCCACCAGGTTCTCATAAACCCAACACAGCAGTGGCTCAAGCTTATTACAATATGAAGGAAGGCATAGAAAAAATTACAACAGAAACCGGGGCAGGGCAGTGGGGCTCCGCGTTAGCATTTGCATGTTCAATGTTCGGATTAAAATGCGCGGTATACATGGTTAAGATTAGTTATGAACAGAAACCCTACAGGCGCGTATTAATGCAGAACTGGGGTGCCGAAGTTTTTCCAAGTCCTAGCAACAACACCGAATTCGGAAGAAGAATGCTTTCAGAAGATCCAAATAACACAGGCAGCCTCGGATTGGCTATAAGCGAAGCCATGGAAGACTCTCTTTCCAGCGATACCACAAAATACGCACTAGGAAGCGTGCTCAACCACGTGCTCCTACACCAAACAGTTGTGGGCGAGGAAGCTATAAAACAATTTGAACAAGTAGACGATTACCCCGATATTATCTTTGGATGTATTGGTGGCGGCAGCAGTTTCTCAGGTCTATTCTGGCCTTTCTACTACCAAAAAGTGGCCAAAAAGGCTCCCAACAACTGTGAATTCGTGGCAGTCGAACCTACAGCCTGTCCCTCTATTACAAAGGGTAAATACATGTACGATTTTCCAGATGTAGCGGCATCCGGTCCGATGCTCAAAATGCATACACTTGGTCACACTTTCATTCCCCCACCTATCCACGCTGGCGGCCTGAGGTATCATGGCAAAGCACCTACACTATGTCTACTTAATATAGAAGGTAAAGTTGGTGTCAGGGCTTACAATCAGGTAGAGGTATTTGAGGCAGCGAATCTATTTGCTCAGACTGAAGGAATAATTCCCGCTCCTGAACCGGCACACGGTATTAAGGCTGCGATTGACGAGGCTTTAAAGTGTAAAAAAACTGGTGAGAAAAAGACTATATTGTTCCTGCTTTGTGGTCATGGGCACTTTGATATGCAGGCATTTGATGACTATCATGAGGGCAAACTGGTGGCCTATGAATATCCAAAGGAGAAAATTGAGGAATCATTGAAACAGTTGAAAGAAATGGTTCCATGGGCAGACTCTGTATAACTCAACCATACTACTTCGGAAATACTTTAAACAGGTTTTCTATAGAATGTTGACTGGCATGGATGACAATACTGAGACATAAGCTGGTTTCATATTTCTTTTTCTTAATTTTCTTTTCACTTCAAATGTAGTTCTGTTATTATTTTTTTATCTTATTTTATTTTTTAGATATGGAAATTTTTTGTGTTAATTGGCAAATTTTGTGGTGTTTATTAGGTAAATTCGGAAAAAATTTATATCGTTTAGAGCTAGTGATGGAGTTCTATCTTGTGACACTTTTGTGATGATCTCCGCAGCACCTGGCTCTAAACTAAGCACTACAATTAGAATCTTTATATTCTACAATTGAGAATGGAGGTATGTGAATGTCTAAATTTCATTTTTTGTGTGAACAAGCATTGGGTTATTTGAAACAGATGGAAAAAGAAAATCCTGCCATAAAATTTTCTTCCCTTACTTATACCGATGGCAGAATTTTAGCGACCAGTTTATCAGATGATATGGATAAGGATACTATAGCGTGTTCAGAAACTGCAATGTTTTTTATTAGTTCTAATCTGGCGAGTCACTTGTTCAGAGGGGAGATTGATAAGGTTTTAATAAGCGGGAATAATGGTGTTATTGTGATCCAGGGTATAGGACACCGTTCAGTTCTCACCACCGCTATCAAAAAAGGTGCAAGTATCAAAAAAATTATGAGTGGAATTGAAAAGCATCTTGAAAATCTTGAAAGCATAGAGAATTCCTTGGAAACTATGCTACGCCAGTATTATTTCCCGCAGGATGATATGATTTCTAGTGTAAAAGAAAGAAAGACTTCAGTTCCTAGTTAAAAAACATAGTTCCGAAAGATAACGATGAATCCATAACCTTAGCTTTGAGAGTCAGTTTTAGGTTCGGCGAGTAAAAATACTTGTCCTACCCCGCTTATACCTTTTTTTAAAAAATCTTATACGGTTTTTGTCTTTTTGTGTGCTCTATTGAGGTGAAGTGTAGTTTCTGCAAAATTTTAGCTTCTATCTCTATAACTATCGGTGTAGTGAATTATGCTCTTTTCACAAAACCAGGTTTGGGCTCAAATAGTAGTCCATCATTTTTTAACTGAGTTAATGCGCGGTTAACGAAAGTGGCGTCAATGTTTTCCAGGTGAGCTTTTTCCCTGATAACTTCTACTGGTACCGGGGCATCTGTTTGTTCTTCTAAAGTCCGAACAATATCTAGTATTATTTCCATCTTGTCCCGTTGACTCTTAGTGGTGCCTACGTATATAGCGTCTATGTCGAATAGTCCTTGTTCGTCTCTGCCTACCTGTCGAAGTGAGTATCTCATTAGTCGGATTACTGCTTCTGCGTCTTCAGCTAGAACATTTTCTCGCAAAGCCATGCGAGCTCTTGCTTCTGAGAGTCTTACCAAAGCTTCTAACTGGCGGGCTGTTATAGGTACTGGTGAGTCTGGCTGTTCACCTATCTTTCGCATCTCTAAATAGAATTCTCTTAGCTTATCTGCAGCCTCCCGAGTTAACTTTGGATTTACATTCTTTTTCGCATAGATAACATATTTTCTCAAAAGGTCTGGTGGAATAGGAGGTGTTTTTTCAATCGACTGAGATCTGTGCAGAGCGAGAATGTGGTCAGTCATTAGTTTATCTTGCTCTTCCATAGGTCGGTCTACGATTACAAATATTAAATCGAATCTGGAGAGAATGGTAACTGGTAGTTTCAAGTTTTCAGAGACTCCCCTAAAAGGGCTCCATCGTCCCAGTGCGGGGTTTGCTGCTGCTAGTATTGCGGTGCGAGCGTTTAGTGTGGCTACTATTCCTGCTTTTGCGATGGAGATGGTTCCTTGTTCCATTGCCTCGTGGATGGCGACTCGGTCTTGTTCTCTCATTTTATCCATTTCGTCTACACATGCAACTCCTCGATCTGCAATTACCAGTGCTCCTGCCTCTAGAATCATGGTTCCGGTGTCCGGGTCCCGAAGAACTGCTGCTGTAAGGCCTGCTGCGGTGGTTCCTTTTCCGGAGGTGTATAGTCCTCGGGGTGCGATACGCGCTACATACTGTAATAGCTGGCTTTTTGCGGTTCCGGGGTCGCCCACCATGAGTATGTTGGCTTCTCCTCTTATTGTGACGCCGTCTTCCATTATTTTTGTTTGCCCGCCGAAGAGTTGTAGAGCTACCGCTTCTTTGATGTTTTCCATCCCGTATATGCTGGGGGCTATAGATCGAATAATTTTTTGGTATATGAAGGGGTCTTCTGACAGTTCCTTGATCTTTTTTTCCTCTTCTTCAGTTATTTCCACTGTTTCTAATTCTATCTCTGAAACGTCTACATGGTTTATTTCTAGGAAGCTCCTGAAGGTTACGAGTTTTCCTCCCCTGGCTGTGGTTTCTGGTGTTGAGCGTAGGATTCCGGTTAATGTGATGCGGTCGCCGGGCCTTGCGATGTCTACGATGTCATCGACAAGAATCGAGTCTAGACTACGTGGTAGTTGTCCTGGTGGTAGTTCCTCTGGTTTTTCCTGTATTCTTATTTTTTGCCAATCGATGAATTTTGATTCTTCTACAATTAGTTTAAAAGGTCCTTTCCTTCGGCACGAGGGGTTAAAGCATTCTGCGGGTTGGTTTATTTTTGTTTCTGTTTGTTTCAGAATCATTACTTCGCCACATCTCTGGCAAACGAACACTGCTTCTATGAGTTCAGGTTTCACTTCACTGGCTCTGGTAAGTATTCCGCTGACCATTATCAACTGATTTATGTGTTCTGATCTAATTTTTCTAAGATTGATGTGGTGCTCTTCAGGTAAATTGGCAAAACGAACATGAAAATTTTCCACGGTCTCAGCATATTCTGGATCTTCTGTTTCTATGATTCGACGCAGAGCTTGATCCAAATCTTTCAGAGTTTTTTCCGGTTTTTCTAGGAGTGTTTTCGCCAGCTCTGGATCAAATCTGATTAAATCATCAAAATTGATGACTAAGCTTCGCTCGCCCGTAATGGTCATCTTTTGAATTCTGTCACGGTATTCCATTAAACCTGATTCTGAACGATAGTTTTTAACAAAATTTTCGAAACGTTCAGCGGGATCTGCGCTAATCATTATTATCTCCTATCATAAAATTTAATGTCTTTCGTTAGAAGAGTATTGTTATTTCTGATTTATTGTTAAACCGCCTCCTTTTTAAACATACGTAATCCACTTTCCCAACTTCTAATCAAATTGCTTAACCTGTCGTAGAGCCATTTCTCTTCCTCTGTCATATTTTTAACCATTTCTGATCTACTTCCGCCCTTGAGAGCTATTTTCAGAATTTTGGATAAACGCTGCGACATCAAATCCATTACCATACCCTCTACTTTTTCCTTCTCTGACTCTTCAATTTCGGGATCCATATAATACATTTTGAGTTTCAGATAAAAATTGGGATCGATTTGTTGGAGTTGGGACTTACTTGTTTCAGCCCAAGACTGTTTGTGAAGTTCAGAAAAGTCAAACTTGATTTCCTCCCGGTATTTAACGATTTTATGCTGCACCAGTTCTGCTGCTTCCCATAGTTTAAGAGTCATCTCTCTACCTTCCACAAAAGGCCCGAGAGTTCTACCGCCAACCTCAATTTTTGGATAATCTCTGATAACCATAACCTTAACCGGAATATGCTCAAATTTGAAAAGAAAGCGTGAAACATCAAACTTCACATCGGATATGGATACACTGCCAAACTCCAAGAACAATACTCTCCTCACAGATTTAGAACTAAATCTCCTTCCTAAAAACTATTTATTTAAAATCTAGAGTATTAGTTTCATTATTAAAATTTATTATATTCTATTATAAACCTCTCTTTTCCAAAGGGAATAAAATATTATAGAAAAGTGTTATTAAATTCATAATTATATCTTCCATTAGAAGAAGATAATTCTCCACAACAGAAGTAAGAAAAAAATTACCAATTACTAACAGAAATAATAGTTCTATCCTAAATTTTCTAGATATTTACACTTAATAAGCCTATGCTAACAGTTCTAAAATAGCGGTGTTTAAATAGAATCATGCTGAACTACCGCTAGATGCATATGGAGCGATTATACACCCTCAAAGAAGCAAAACAACTACTAGGCGTCACGACACAAACCATCCAGAAATGGGACAAGCAGACAAAGCTCCGAGTGGTCAGAACAGCCGGCGGCCGAAGACCAATACCCGAAAGCGAAATCAAGCGACTGCTAAACATCCACGAGCAGAGAGAGATCACAGGATACACCCGCGTGCCACAAGCATCCCAGCGCAACGACCTCCAAAGACAGAGGGAACTCTCTCAAACAGCAGGAAACCACAAAAACACTGACCGACATCGACTCTGGATTAAAACGAAAAACGGAAAAACTACCAGAAACTCCTACAACTAGTAGCGAACCGCAAGGTGGAGAAGATCATGCTAACCCACCCTGACCGGTTAACCCGCTCCG
>NZ_JBRAKS010000201.1:0-7271 GCF_052745115.1 Candidatus Jordarchaeum sp. | reverse complement strand
AAGTCCAAGAATGGTATTATTTATCATTAAATCTTTCTACTGTTGTGAACCCCTAATGAGGAGAGACTTTTTTGTCACCTTAAGAGCCACCCATGATCACGGCATGTACACCGCCATCGCAACAAACGGCACCCTCATAACAAGAGAGGTGGCAAAAAGAATCAAAGACAGCGGAGCAGGCTATGTTCAGATCAGTTTGGACGGAGCAAAGCCCGAAACTCATGATGGTTTCCGCGGCGTATCAGGAGCCTTCGAGAAAACCATTAAGGGAATCAAGAACTGTGTGGATGAAGAAATCTTTGTGGAGATTTCAACCACCGGAACCAAGTACTCCAAGAATGAAATACCAGAAATAATAGAGCTCTGCGGACAGCTGAAAGTTCTCTGGTGGATGCTATACAATTTCGTTCCTAGCGGTCGCGGAAGGTTCATTGCAGAAAACGACCTCGAACCAAAAGAAAGGGAGGAAATCCTAAGACATTTGTATCAGAGGCTTAAAACCAATAATAAAGTGGAGGTTCTTTCTACAGCTCCCCAGTTTGCAAGAGTTTCACTCCAGATGGAGAAGGAAGCTAAGGAAAAGGCAGAAGACAACTTGATAATTGTACCCACACACTTCTATAATATGCGTCTCTACGAGCAGCTGGTTGAGTTGAGCGATTTTATCGGAGGCTGCGGAGCAGGCAGGGTCTACTGTGCTCTGGATCCGGACGGAACAATAATCCCCTGTGTCTTCTTCCCTGTCACTGTTGGAAATATCAGGAATGACAACTTCCAAGAGGTATGGGGCAACCCGGTGTTTAAGGAACTAAGGAATCGGGATAAGCTGAAAGGTCAATGTGGACAGTGCGAATACCGGTATGTTTGCGGAGGATGCAGAGCGAGAGCATACGGATATTTTGGAGACTATCTGGCACCTGATCCCGGATGCATAAATAATTTGGATTTATGGGAAAAGCTAAAAAAGGATAGAAAGTTGTCAGAACCGCACTCAATAGAAGTTTGAAGGTGGGGGTTCCTCACTTATCGTGGCTCCGAAACTTGTATTAAAAGGCACTTTACAAATAGTGATATGAAGGGTTCCGTGTAAAAGTTTTTGGCGGTGGTTTTCTTGTATGATGGAGTTCCCATTGTTTTAACTGCTGACAGAACTTTAATGAGTAATTACCTAGGTGGCATGTTTCTCGGTTTTAGTTCATGTGTCCCAGCGGGCTTTATACCCTCTTCTCTTTACTATAAAATTTTCAGTCCTCCTGTGGGGGTGAGCAGGGAAGGCGCAGCGATTTTGGCTCCTTATGGAACCAGAAAGATTGAAGCTGCTCTCCTCGAATATGGGTTTGACGAGAAAGAGGTAATTGTTACTAGTCCTGAGCACCTATCCCGGATTATTGGTCCCGATACGAAGGTTGTTGGCATAACCGAGACTGATCCTCTAGGAATTGGGCCTGCAACCACGACTTTTCGAGGCTTGTTCGGAGGATTGCCTCTTATGGCTTGGGAGTTTCTCCGGACTCTACTGCAAATCCGTTTAAGTAAGTTCAAACCAAAAATCTTTGTTGGAGGTCCGGGTGCTTGGCAGCTTGAGGATCAGGAAATAAGAAGAGTACTGGGTATAAGTTGTGTAGTTATTGGGGAGGGCGACATCGTTGTTCCTCCTCTCTTTGAAAAAGCGATTAGGGGAGAAAATGTCCCGGGAGTTATTTATTCGGACCCGGTATCATTGGATGATATACCTCTTATACGAAGACCTAGTGTTTGTGGACTGGTGGAAATTGCACGGGGATGTGGAAGGGGATGCAAATTCTGCACACCTACTCTGAAGATTTTCAGATGCCCTCCTGTTGACTACATTCTCAAAGAAGTGAGAGTAAACCTGAGGTTTGGAAGCCCTGATATCCTGCTTCACGCGGAGGATGTGTTGAGATATAAGGCTAAAGGTTTGAGCATAAATAGGGAAGCGGTTACGAGTCTTTTCGAGGCGGTTAAGAATCAGCCGGGAGTAAAGTCGGTAGAAATAAGTCACTTCGCATTAAGCTCTGTTGCAGCTGCACCACAACTAGTTGAGGAGCTATCGGAAATTCTCGAACTCAATGCTAAAAACTGGTTAAGTGGACAGACGGGAATAGAAACCGGGAGCCCTAAGATGGCCAAACAGCACATGTATGGAAAATGTAAGCCCTTCAGCTATAAGGAGTGGCCAGATGTTGTGGTTCAAGCCTTTGAAGTATTGAGTGAAAATCACTGGATCCCAGTTTCCACGCTGATTCTGGGACTGCCCGATGAAACAGATAAAGACATAGGGGACACTATTCACCTCATAAGAGAGTTGAGAAATTTTAAGAGCCTAATTGTTCCCCTATTCTTCGTAGCCATGGGTACACTCGGCGAGAAAAAATCTTTTACAGTTAATGACATGAACACCGCACACGCAGAACTTCTTCTTGAATGCTGGGAACACAATTTCAAATGGCTACCAGAGCTTGTCAATGAATATCGTAGAATAAAAAGGTTAACAAGAAGAAAAATTTTATCCTTAATCACAGGATTTGCTTCTCTTTTTGCAAGACAGATAATCCACCTATGTCGATACGATTATAATAACAATGTCCAAAAATTCATCAACGACTATAATGAGGGAAAAATTCGCAAAGGATTTCTAAGATTCACAAAATTTTATGACCGCATCCTAAAAAAGGTTACTCGCACACAAAACAAACAAACATCCACAATCTAATTTTGGAAAAAATTTTGAAAAATTTGTATATTTAACCATCCTCAAATTCTCAGAATTAGAACAAGGGTTCTTCGCTGCGGCATAAAGTAGTAGATATGTATTTTTGATTTTGGGTATGTGAAAACGTCCTGCCTAACTCCCATAATAGGGTTTGGATTTGGAAAAGAAGGCTTAATAACTCCTCCTTTACAAGCAGTCAACAAACAAAAACACATACCCCCATGCAAAAAATAACTATTACATCGTGCCCTTCGCTGCTGGAATAATGTTTAAATATCTGGTTCTTAAAAAAACGTTCACTAAAAGCTTTGGAGGTTTAGAGATGGAGGAGTTGAAGAGTGCAGTGGAACAAAGTATGGAGTGGTCGGATGAGGAATTTAAGGAAAAAATGCCTTCCCTTATGGCGAAAATAAGAGGAAAAGTCGGGGAGCTCATTGATGCAATGCCGGACCTACCACAGAAGTTAACCAAAAGGCTGGAGGAGAGCGACGCTAAGAAAAACGCAATCGAGGCACCCGAAGCATCAGAAGCGTTCACAGAGCTTCTGTGGGCAGTAATAAGCGCACTGGTTGAAAAGAAAGCAGAATTGAAAAAAGTAGTAGAGGCTGCAGGAAATATCAAGATTAACTACGAAGCTACAGACAGTCCCATGAAAGGACACTACGAACTAAAAGACGGGAAAATCACAGGTGGGCCAGGTCTATCCGAAACACAAGACCTTAAAGTCACAGGCCCTTCAGACGTTCTGATAAAGCTCACCACCGGAACCATCGATTCCACAAGCGGCTTTATGCAAGGTCTATACAAGTTGGAGGGTAATCTAGCGACGGGAATGAGGCTGGCTCCAGTAACCAAGAAAATCGCTGAAACACTTAAAGGACAATAGTCTCTCACAAAATTTTCGGTATTTTACACTTTTCGAAAATAAGGGAAAGAAGAAATGATAAAAGAATAATTTATCCATAGAAAAATTTTCTCTTTTATTATAACTTGTTTTTGTTCGGGGAGTGGGAAGCATTAACTCATAGATGTTTTTCTTTTTATGAGTTGATTTAGGGAAGCTAACAGCGTTTACCAAAATCTTTTTAGTAGTGATGTTTCCAGATTTTATTTTAATAATCTCAGGAATATTGGAGGGAGTTTTTGTTGTCTCTGCAGGAGAAAATGTCTGAATTTGTGAACAGAGCAGAGTATAGGGATTTACCTGCGGATGCACTAAGGGTTGCGAAGCAGAGTCTTCTTGACTATTTTGGTGTTACTCTTGTGGGGTCAGTTGACCCTATTGGGGATATTATTAAATCGTACTTAGAGGAAGTGGGATGTGTTGGTCCCTCAACAGTGGTTGGTTTGGGATTAAAGACTTCTTGTCCGGATGCAGCTTTTGCGAATGGCGTTTTGGGGCATGCTCTGGATTTTGATGATAGTAGCCCCTCGCTTTTGGGCCATCCATCAGTACCTGTTGCTCCGGCTGTCCTGGCAGTTGCGGAGTTATTAGAAGCATCTGGAAAAGAGTTACTTACGGCTTATTCTATTGGTGTGGAGATTGAATGTAAATTGGGTTTGGTTGTGAATCCGATTCACATGGCTAAGGGCTGGCATTGCACCTCAACTCTTGGTACCTTTGGAGCCACAGCTGCAGCTGGAAAATTGCTCGATCTTGATTCGGAGCAGATGATGTACGCGTTTGGTATAGCAGCCTCTGAATCCGCCGGCATTAGGGCAAACTTTGGAACAATGACCAAACCCTTCCACGCGGGGCGCGCAGCTGAGAATGGTGTCGTGGCAGCCATGCTGGCAAAAAAAGGATTCACATCAAACAAAAATGCTCTAGAAGAAGAGTTTGGATACCTCAAAGTCACAACTAGAGAATATAATACGGAGGCAATAGAAAAGCTCGGGGACCCTTGGGAAATGGTAGCACCGGGGATATACTATAAGTTATATCCGTGTTGTCACTATGGGCACGCGGCCATCAATGCTCTTCTCTCAGTTATGAGGGATAACAAAATAGATACCAACAATGTGGCAAGTGTTGAGGTTGGAGCGACTCAGGCAATCTATGACAATCTGATTTATCATGAGCCTAAGACTGGTCTTGAAGGAAAGTTTAGCATGCAGTTTTTCATGGCGGATGCTCTGCTCGAAGGTGGTGTGAAGTTTGAAGACTTCACAGATGAAAAGGTTAGAGATCCGAAGGTGATTGAATTTATGAAGAAGACGAAATTTGAAGTTGATCCAGAAGTGGACAAGCTTGTCCCTTATGGACTGGGGGCGGCGATATCAAGAGTAAAGATTAGGACCAGGGATGGCAAGGAATTCATAAAGGATGGAATGCCCACCGCGGGATTAGAAGAACTTAAGAATAAATACGGAATGTGTGCAGGCTGCGTCCTACCCCAAGAGAAGGTTAAAGAGTCGATGAACCTCATTCTGGAACTAGAAAAACTGGATAGCGTAAAAAGACTGATGCGGCTCATGTACTAAAAAAACCTGTAACAAGAATCGTAACTATTTCTTGAGAATATAAATTTATAAGAATAATAAACAAAAAATAAGTTTTGGCGATTGAAATGGAATTTACACACAGAGAATTTGCAGCAGATGTTCTGGTTATCGGTGCGGGTGGAGCAGGCACCAGGGCGGCTATAGAGGCTCATGAAAGAGGAGTCAGCGTGATGATTGTTGCGAAGGGCGGTTTTCCCTCGGGATGTACTCCCAATGCTGGGGGAATAATGCAGGCACCCATCGATCCTGGTGACAGTGCAGATATCTATTTTGAGGATGTTATAGAAGGAGGTGCGAGAGTAAACGACCAGAGACTGGTTAGAATATTCACTAGTGAGGCTAGGGATAGGGCTTTGGACCTGGATAGGTTTGGAACTCCGTTTATGAAGCAGGAGGGAAAGTTTTTAGTTGTGGGTGGTGCGGGAACATCGCGCAATCGTCTTCTCCCGGTTACCGAACTTTATGGCTCAGCATGGATTAGCGGTTTGGTTAATGAGGTTAAGCGTCGGGGAATTAAAATCCTTGAAGGAATTATGATAACAAGACTCCTGACGGATAAGGGAAAAATCGTAGGAGCCACAGGGATAAATGTCTCAACTGGAGAATTTTTGGTTTTTAATGCGAAAACAATTGTGCTGGCTACAGGGGGAGCCGGGCAGCTTTATGGTTTAACGACCAACCCTCCGGATGTTACCGGAGATGGATACGCATTGGCTTACCGGGCGGGAGCTGAGCTAACGGATATGGAGTTTATCCAGTTTAGAGCCTGCATCGTCCATCCACCTGGACTGAGGGGGCAGCCTCCACCTGCGGATGGAATGCCTGGGAGAGGCGGTAGGTTCTACAATGCCCTTGGGGAGAGGTATATGAAGAAATATGACCCGGTGCACGCAGAGGAAGTAACCCGTGACCTAATTGCCATTCGAGCCCAAATAGAGATAAGAGAGGGCAGAGGGACAGTTCACGGTGGAGTTTACAATGATCTCTCGGGTTTACCGGAAGAGATGTGGCCCCTTTTTTCAAAGTTTAGGGAGGCTTGTAAGGCTGAGGGTATTGACCCATCTTGGCAGCCTGTGGAGTGGGCTCCTGGAGTTCACCATTTTATGGGTGGTGTCAGAATCAACGAAAAGTGTGAGACAAATATTTCTGGTCTTTTTGCGGCTGGAGAGGTTGAGGGTGGAATTCATGGTGCGAACAGAATTGGTGGAAATGCTCTCACCGAAACTCAGGTTTTTGGAGCAAGAGCCGGAAGATTTGCGGCAGAAAAAGCATTATCGGTGTCCATGCCCGAAGCCAATAAGACACAGATTGAAGAAGAAAGAAACCGGATTCTAGAAATATATCTGCGCGACACAGGGGTGGATGCATTAGAGATAAGAACAGAAGTTCAGGGAATAATGGAGAAGTACATTGGGGTTATCAGAAACGCCGAAGAACTCCAGAAGGCGATTAATGAACTTTTGAGAATTAGAGAAGAAAAATTGCCACAACTGTGCACAGGAAAGGTAAAATCTGTGGAAAATCTTGGTAAAGCACTGGAAGTTATAAACTTCGTGGATGTTGGGGAAATGGTGGCTAGGGCAGCTCTTATGAGGACGGAGAGCCGGGGAGCACACTACAGGGAGGACTACCCGCAACAGGATGATGAAATGTGGTTAAAGAACATTATAATTCATTTAGAAACCGTAGAGATGAAGCTGAAGATCCTACCTCTTCAAACAATTTAATCTTAGTTATTCTTCGGCCCATTTCGCCTAATGTTCTAAAATAGAGGCGTTTAATTAGAATTATGCTGAACCACAGCTGGATGCCTGTGGAGCTATTACACACCTTCAAAGAAGCAAAACAACCCTGGCGCAACGACGCGAACTATCCAGAAATGGGGCAATATAACATGTTCCGAGTGGTGATAACGGTCGGCGGTCGAAGGCGAATACCTGAAAGCGAGGCTAAGCGGCTGCTCTATAAGAAATGTTGAAATAAAAAACTTTCAATCTCCGTAGCTGGAGAACGGTTTTTGCAAGGGTTGTAT
>NZ_JBRAKS010000200.1:0-7282 GCF_052745115.1 Candidatus Jordarchaeum sp. | reverse complement strand
ATATTATTTTATTCGAATTCGTATTTTACGTCGCCTAATAAGTATACAAGTATTATTATGCCTAGCACTATTCCAACTATGCCAAGGGCGATTATGTTAAGTATTCTAATTATAATGGTCAGGTAATATCCCCACTTCTTCATGTAGAGAAGACCACTACTGGCAATAAGATGTACAAACGCACCGACCAGAACAGCCACAACAGCCAAATGATAATAGATGACCGAAGACATGTCGTTAATAGCCACACTCAAACCCATAAACAAGTAATAGATTCCATATTCCGGTATGTAGTACACTAGGTTAAGGCTGAAGAATAAGTTCGTGTATATTGAGTTAATATAATTCGCCACATAATAAATCTCAAACATAACCCCAGCTGTTAACCCCAGCACCGCCGTAATAATAAAAAATATAGCTATTACAGTTACGCCCAACGGCCTGTAAATCTTCATCAAACCTATCCACCAATCACCATTCAATAACGAATAGTTACATATCCAATTCCTATTCCAAATATTAATATTCTCAAATTTTATTTTTACTTGCGATAAACCCCATAACTTTTGGTGAAATCAGTCATAGTCTTCACATTTTCGGGCTTTGCCTCATCCGGTATCCCGTTAACTGCACCGTCCATTATGAATCCGCCACCCTCACCAACAATATCAATAAGCCTTTTACAATATTCCTCCACTTCTCTAGGTGACCCGGTGCAAAGCAGCGAGGCAGGCACATTACCCTTAATACAAATTACATCACCTATAATCTCCTTTGCTTTGAAAACATCCGTTCTGTCGAAGTGGCCAATTATTTTTCCTTTCGGCAGCCCCCTAAGATATTCTAATCTTGGTCCATAATCACCCTCAAAGAAGGGCAATGGAGTTAATCCCACTTTTATTAATTCCAAAAATATTTTTTTAAGACTGGGCCAATAGAACTCTTCAAACTGCTCCTCGGACATAAAACCCGCAGCACCCCTATGAAGCGGAATAAACACCCGACTGTTTCCACCCCCCTTAGCAGCAGAAATCGCTCCCCCTATCTGGCCAGGCGTTAACAAATCAATTAAAGCCAAAAGTTCTTCTGGATTCTTGTACATGTCAAGGCTAGATCCCTTGAATCCTCTGAGAAACTCGGATATAATGTCGAAGGGAGACTGGGCAAAAGCTATAAAAAGTATGGGAAAACCAGCACCAGTTAATTCTCTGTGTAGCTCAGATATTTTAGAAGACCATTTGTTCATTTCTCGTCCCGCCATTATAAGGGCTTCCATGGATTGGGCGAAATCCGGGGAAGAAGCTGCCAGAGCCGCGGTCCGAAAAATGTTGTAGCCCCTAATCAGTAAACTGAAATCTGGGAAACTGCTAAACGACTCCAGGGCACCAGCAAACCTTGGCAAAAGTTTCCTTACCACAAACTCCCCCAAATTCCCCAAAATTTCCTCGTATTCATCTACCTTCATATACTCATCTTCAACAAACTGAAATGATACATCATTCGGTAAACCGTGGCCCGGCCATCGGAAGAGTTTCAAATCAAGCAAATCAAAAACTTTCCCCGGCAACATTATATGAGCCGGCGGAGCGGCATCCCACTCAAAACCCATAACAGTTTTTTTCCAAGCATCAGCCAAACGATCATACTCGTACATCGCCTCTCTGCAAGTAAGCCCTCCGTACCGGGCGGGAAAAAATTGAGCATAGGGAGCCACAGGAACTCGGTCCGGCTCCTTCAAACTAATGGCATCATTAGTCCTCTGTTCTCTCTCCCTTAACAGCTCTTCAGGTAATTCCAAAATTCAGAACACCTCGTCAAATCAGTATTAAGCATAAACTATTCTTAACACAGCTTAATAAATAGGACAATAGGATATATGAATAATTTTTCGCGTATGCTCAGAAATAAAACAAAGTGGAAAATCAAAAGAATAAAAAACATTTAAAAGTCTTAAGTAGTATTCCCGATTATACATAGGCTAAAAAATCGTTTGAATACGCTTTTTTTGCTTATTTTTAAAATATAGGAGTTTACAGTTATGCCAATTAAGAAAGGAGATAAAGTAAAAGTTGAATACACCGGAAAATTAGATGATGGAACCATTTTTGACTCATCAGAGGGAAGACAGCCGTTAGAGTTTGAAGTGGGTTCTGGACGCATAATAAAGGGTTTCGATCAAGCAGTCATGGGAATGGAAAGAGGAGAAGAAAAAGAGTTTAGCATAGAGCCAAATGATGCTTACGGAGACCACGATCCGGATTTACTCAAAAAAATTCCAAGAGACAAACTTCCCGCAGAAGCAGAGGTTGGTATGATGCTTATGTTAAAAACTCCAGAGGGAGTACAAATACCTGCAGAAATAACAGAAATAACAGATGCAGATGTTACTATTGATTTGAATCATCCATTAGCCGGACAAACCTTAAACTTTAAGATCAAAATCGTAGATATATCTTAATTTTTTGGTATTTCCCAATTTTTTTCGTCAAACATTTCCTAAAACAAAGCAACAAGTCCAATTCCGCCAGAGATAAAAATCATTATTTCGAGACAATGGAACATTTATCCTACTACTGATTTAAAAAAAAGAGGATATAGAAAAGGAATCTAAATTCTTTAAGCAAATGTTATTGCCTATAAACTCCGTACTTGAAAGTGGCTTCGGTCATAGCTTTAACATTTTCAGGTCTGGCTTCGTCTGGTATGCCGGATACCGCTCCGTCCATAATGAAGCCTCCGCCTACCCCGACTATTTCTATTAGTTTTTTACAGTACTCTTCAACCTGTACTGGGGTGCCAGCACATAGTAGTGAAGGGGGTACATTTCCCTTTATGCAGATGGTGTCCCCTATGACTTCTTTAGCCTTGAAAATATCGATGTTGTCGAGGTGTGCTATTGTTTTTCCTCTTGGAAGTTCCTTGAGATATTCCAGTCTTGGACCATAGTCCCCTTCGTAGAAAACGTATGGAACCTGCCCATTATCCACTAGTGCTAATATTACTTCTTTGAGGGTTGGCCAGTAGAACTCTTCGAACTGGGCATTTGACATGAATCCTCCAGCACCCCTGTGTAGTGGAATAAAGACTCGTGGGTTTCCGGTCATAGCGAATGTTGCTTGACCATACTTTATCATTTCAGGTACCAAGATCTCGCAGGCTTTTTTAAGCTCTTCAGGATTTCGGTACATATCAAGCATGGCTCCTCTAAAGCCTCTTAAGAATTCAGAAACTACATCGAAAGGTGCCTGTGTCATATCATTCCATAATCCAGGAAAACCGAGCGCAGACAACTCCATGGTTAATTTAATCTGTGCATTAAGCCAATCCATCGCCCGCTGACCGGCCTTAACTATGGATTCAAACATTTTAGCCAAATCTGGAGAAGCCCAAGTGAAGCTTAAATTTAAAAGTAGATTATACCCGCAAACACCTTGCAAAATTGAGGGAAGATTCGCTAAGGGCTCAAAGGCTTTGCCAACTCTGGGAAGCCACTTTCTAATCATAAATTCAGTGGGGTTTTCTAGAAACTCTGGGTACTCATCAGCAGTCATACGCTCCTCCTCCGCGAACTGGTAAGGAACATCGGTGGGTAGACCTCCAATTTCGCCGGGCCATTTCCAGAGTTTAACTCCCAAAGTGTCAAACATTGGTTTCGGGAATATGCCTCCCATACCCATATGGGTGTCCCACTGATATTCTATGTACATTTTTTTAGCTATTTCGGAAACCTTGTCGAAGTTTGTCATCGCCTCCTCAACCGTCATTCCGCCGTAACGAGCAACAAAAAAGCCCCCAATCAGAGGTGCGATTGGAACCCTGTCAGGCACCTTCAGAGCAATAGCATCTTTAAGTCTTTGTTCTCTTTCCTTATACAATTCTTCTGGTGATTTTGGCAATTTTCTCATCCTAACAAGCGTTATTATCTAGATTTATTGTGTTTTATTTTCGGTATACTCCAAAGGTTTTAGTTACTTCAGTCATTACTTTCACGTTTTCTGGCCTAGCCTCATCAGGTATTCCTAGAGCTCCTTCAATCATGAATCCTCCGCCCTCGCCCACCTCATTGATGAGTCTTTTGCAGTACTCCTCCATCTGGGCGGGTGTGCCGGCGACGTATAGTGATGATGGTATGTTTCCCTTGAGGCACAACCTATCTCCGATTTCCTCCTTGGCCTTGAAGATGTCAGCTTTATCCAGCCATGCTATGATTTTTCCCTTGGGAAGTTCTTTTAGAAAGTCTAGACGAGGTGTATAGTCACCCTCGAAGAAGGGCATAGGTTGTAGACCCGCATTGGCAACGTCAAGTAACAGCTTTTTCAGGCTTGGCCAGTAGAATTCAGCGAATTGATCATTACTCATGAAACCCCCTGCTCCCCGATGAAGCGGGATGAACACTCGGGGATTGCCATACATTTGAGCCATGGAGATTGCCGCTTGAGCCTGATAGGGTTCTACTAATCCTATTAGGTGTTTTAGTTCTTCCGGGTTTCGATACATGTCAAGCATCGCACCCCGCATTCCCCTAACATAGTCAGAAACCACATCGAAAGGAGACTGTGCAAAAGCATTCACCTGTATGGGATAGCCCAGACTTTTCATTTCTCCCTCATAACCCATTTGTACACCCATCCACTGCATAAGAGCCTCACCCGCTTTCTTCAGATCCTCTATAGCCTGTGCGAAGTCTGGTGAAATCGCAGTCATGGGAATTGTTAAAACTCCACCCAAGCCCATGAATGAATTGATTTCAGGAAGCGTTTTGAGAAATTCGAAGATACCGAAAACACTGGGGAGATATTTTCTGATTATAAAATCTCCCGGATTAGCGAGAAATTCTGGATAATCTTGTGCCTTCATATGCTCAATCTCAACGGCTTGGAAGTTTACATTATCTGGGAGATCCACCCCGGGGATCTTTAATATCTTTAATTTCAAAGCTTTGAAAACGTTCCCTGACATCATGGGTAACATTGAGGGGGCCATATCCCAATCGAATTCTATAACTGTTTCCTTAAAGGCTTTCGCTGCTCTCGCGTGGTCGAACATGGCTTCCTTAAAACTCAATCCCTTATACCGAGCTGGCCAAAAGTTAACGAAAGGACAGAGCGGAACTCTATCTGGCTCCTTAATTGCTACGGCATCGTTCCATCTCTGTTCTCTCTCTTTAAAAAGTTCTTCTGGTGATTTCGGCATATTTTTAAGCACCTACCCATTTCTTGGCAATGGCCACAGCTTCCACAGCATCTTTACCGTAAGCGTCGGCATTCACGTATTTTCTTATGGTCTCGTCCATCTGGCCACCGCCGATCATAATCTTTACCTTGTCCCTCAGACCGGCTTTTTCGATTTCTTTAATGGTTTCCTTCATAGAATCATACGCAAGTGTTAGGAACCCGCTTAAAGCCACGATATCTGGATTCTCTGTTTTTATTGCTTCTACGAATTTTTCTTTAGGCACATCCACACCCAGGTCTGTAACATCGAAACCATTTGCATCCATTATGAATTTCACCACATCTTTCCCAATGTCGTGGATGTCTCCGAACACCGTTCCCAGTACAATCTTACCCAGACGCTTTACCTCAGAGCCCGCCTTCAATTTTGGTTCTAAGATTTCCGCAATCTGTCTCAGAATCTCACCGGACATGATTAAATCCGGAAGGAAGAACTCTTTTTTCTCAAACTTATCGCCTACTTTGGCCATAGCTGTTCGGACCTGGTCTAAAATTTTAAGGGGATCTTCACCAGCATTTACCTTTTTCCGAACCAGATCTACAGCCTTCTTCTCATCAAGACTCACAATTAATTTAACTAAATCTTCGGGCAAAATATTCTCCTCCAAAATACGAATTTTATATTGACTTTCATTAGTGTTTATTTCTAAGTTATATTTATCTTTATAGTAATAAAATTATCCTCGAAGTTGTTAGTGAATATTATAAATTTTTGATAATAGGATAACTTATCCTACAATATATTAAGTTTAAACTAAGAGAAGTAAATAGAAAAATTATATATTCCCTACAAGCTTCGGTTCTAATATACACTCAATAATCCAATCAAATTTCGTAGGAGAAACAAAAAATTGCATCAAGATCTAGACGGAAAAATCCAAAAACTAGTAGAACTAGTAAAACAATCCAGCAAGTGCGTGGTACTGACAGGAGCCGGAGTCTCCACCGAGAGCGGCATCCCCGATTTCCGTGGACCAAACGGAACCTGGAAAAAGTACGACCCCGAACTATCAACCGCTAGTAGCTTCGTTTTAAAACCCCACCAGTTCTGGTTCCTCGCCATGCAATTCGCCGGACCCCTCATGCGCGCAGAACCAAACCCCACCCACCAAGCCCTAGCAGAACTCGAAAAACTGGGACACATAACCTGCATAATCACCCAAAACATCGACGGATTACACCAGAAAGCAGGCAGCCAAAACGTTATAGAGCTACACGGAACCGCCTGGAGAGCAGTATGCGTAAACTGTGGAAAAAAATTCCCATGGCAATACGTCATGGATCAAATGGTTCCCATGTGCTCCCTAGTACCCAGATGCATGTGGTGTGGCCACATACTCAAACCGGACGCCACACTATTCTTCGAAGAAATTCCCCAACAGCTCTACCAGCAGTGCCTAGACCAACTCGAACACTGCGACCTACTCTTAGTGGTGGGCTCAACACTCCTTGTGGAACCTTCAGGAAGTTTCCCAGAAATGATCAAAAAACAGGGAAAAAAAGTAGCTATAATCAACTTGGAAAAAACATGGTTCGACGAAAACTCGGACATCGTAATCCACGGAAAAGCCTCAGAAATACTCACTAAAATCATCCAAGAAATAAAAAAGTAGATTAAGAGATTTTTCAAACATTGGCGTCTCATCTGATGGTGTTCCACATATACCATTGACTGAACAGCATAAGCAATATAGCGGGTAAAAGAAGAAAGTTAAAACTCAACAAGCCAATAGGTAAAATCCCTGACAGGGTAAACAGGTATAAAACAATAATAATGAATACCAAGTAATGACTTGTGTATAACAGAAAAATTGCTATCCGCTCTTTTATTGAACCATTCTTAATTATTCGTTGTATTCTGTTTTTTGCCTCGCCATAGGTCTTATACTGTTCTGAGGAGGGCAACTTCCAGACTCTAAAAGTGGTCAGCAATGTTTTAAACTCCGCATCTTTTGCCAGACGGAAAAGAAGAAAGTTAAATGGCCCTGCAATTAAAAACTTTCAATCTCCGTAGCTGGAGAACGGTTTTTGCAAGGGTTGTATCATTT
>NZ_JBRAKS010000199.1:0-7357 GCF_052745115.1 Candidatus Jordarchaeum sp. | reverse complement strand
AACTCGGAAAAGAAATTTAAAGAGGGGGGTGACAAATGTCTATGATTTCTACAAAATTTTATGGGTGATAATGTATGGCGAAAATGCTTGAAGGAAAGGTAGCAATAGTAACCGGTGCTGGAAGAGGTTTAGGCCGTGAAGAAGCTCTAGCCCTCGCAGAGCATGGAGCAAAAGTGATAGTAAACGATATGGGCGGAGGCACTGATGGAACTGGTAAATTCAAAGGCCCCGCAGATGATGTGGTTAAAGAAATTAAGGATATGGGTGGTGAAGCCGCTCCCAACTATGAGAGTGTTACAGACTTTGAAGGAGCAAAAAGAATTATAGACCAAGCTATAAACACCTTCGGAAAATTGGACATTCTGGTTAACAACGCTGGAATTCTCAGAGACAAGATGATCTTCAATATGGAAGAAGCGGAATTCGATGCGGTGATAGCGGTTCACTTAAAAGGAACATTCAACTGCACCAGACACGCCACCAACTACTGGAGAGCGCAATCAAAAGAGGGAAAACCAGTCGCAGGAAGAATAATAAACACCACCAGCGACGCCGGACTACTCTACAACCCGGGCCAGAGCAACTACGGGGCAGCAAAAGCCGGAATAGTAGCCTTCACACTTATCGTAGCCAAAGAGGTGTCAAGATACGGAGTAACCGCAAACGTGGTAGTACCAGTAGCCAGAACCAGATTAACAACCGAAGCCACACCATCCCTAGCACCAATAATGGGAAACAAGGAAGATTTCGAAAAGAAATACGGATACGACATCCTGGGACCGGAAGCAATGGCCCCACTGGTTGTTTATCTAGCATCTGACGATGCCAAAGACATAACCGGCCAAGTAATCAGAATAGTCGGTGGAAACATGTGGTTAATGCACAGCTGGAAATCCAGCGAAGTAGCAAAACGCTCCCCACCAGGATTCTGGAAACCGGAAGAAATAGGACCAAAACTAAAACCGCTAATAGAAAAAGCACCTCCAAGGGAAGAACTAGCCGGAATAATAATGGGCGTTCTAAGCTAGAACTTTCTTTATCCCTCCCCTTTTATTTTTAGGCAAATCATAAACAGGATTAGTTAACAGATTTCACTCTTTCTTTTTGTTTATCATTTTTAACCTTGTTCAGTTCTTCTAAATATTTTCCATATCGGTATAAAGCGGATAATGCTCGGATTGCCCTCTCAGGAGTTGGATAAAATATTGCACCGAACATTTTTTCCATAATTGGCCTAACTATATCGTTTTCATCCATGGACCCAACCAGAGGTATGTTAACCTCACCCATTAAATCTTTAGAATTTATTTTATCTATAACTGGTCTAAATTGCTCAACTATGTCCCTTATTTCTGCTATGGATGAACTGGTGAATCCCCCGAAAAACCAAGCATCAATGTTTGGATCTGCAAAAAGCTTTTTGAGCACCTCGGTGTTTGTGAATATTCCTTGTGCTCCGGATGCGGTGAAGTCTACGGGATTTTTAACAGAAGCAAATTCTGGTAAAATCGCCGATAATCTTTCTTTGTTTTCATCACTTATTTGTGGAACTTGTAAGCCTAGTTCTATGCATTTATCGGTGGCTGCGCATCCTACTCCGCCGCTGCCTACCAGTATTCCGACCCTGTTTCCTCTGGGTAACGGCTGAGTTAAGTATGCTTTCAGATAATCGAAGAGTTCTTCAATGTCATAGGCTCTTATTATTCCGGTTTGTTTGAATACCGCATCGTAGATTGCGTCTTCCCCGGCTAGGGCACCGGTGTGGGAGCTTGCGGCAATTTTGCCCTCTTTTGTTCTACCAATCTTTATCACGAAGATGGGCTTTTTTCGGGTTACCCTTTTTACGCTTTCAAAGAATTCTCTGCCCTTTTCTATTCCCTCGATATACATCATTATGGCTTTGGTGTCCGCGTCTTGGTACAGATATTCTAGGTATTCGTAGTCCTGAATGTCACATTTGTCGCCCACGCTTATGAATTTGCTAAACTTAATTCCCTTATTCATCGCCGACGCGGATATCTCAATGCCGTATCCCCCACTCTGGGTTATGAAGGCAACCTCCCCCTTTTCTTTGAATGAAAGGAGAGAGAGACAGAGATTCACTTCCGAACTGTAGACGCCCATACAGTTTGGGCCCACTATTCTAATGTTTCCCTTTTTGGCTACTTTAAGGACTGCTTCTTCCCTTTCCATTCCTTTTTGGCCTATTTCCTTGAACCCGGAGGAGAAAATTATTGCTGCTTTAACACCCTTCTTAACACACTCTTCCATGACGCTTGAAACCACATCGGCGGGAACTATTATTGCTGCTAGATCTACTTTTTCAGGGACATCCAATACGCTGGGATAAGTTTTCTGACCTTGAATTTCCTTGGTCTTAGGGTTTATCAGGTAGATTTTTCCGGTGAAGTTGCTTTTGAGGGCGGTGGATGTTATCCAAGTGGGGAATTTCATAGGTGTGGCTGACGCGCCTATTATTGCCACAGAATCTGGTTTAAAAAGGGGAGTGAGTTGATTGACTATTGTGGTTTCACTACCCATCATTTTTTCTCCAGCGCTTTTTTCCCCAAATCAAAGGCCTTAAAATTAAGTTCTACTGCTTTGGGAAGCTTGCTTTTAATGGCGTTCTTCAAGTGTTCTTCCTCTATGGGAATTGCTTTAATCGCGCATGCCGCACCTATCATTACTATGTTTGATGAGAGTAAGTCGCCTGCTTCCTTAGCCAATTTGATACTGTCAAGGGAATAGATTTTTGCCGGAATTTTTTTTGCGGATTCGAATACCTTACTAAGTTCAGGATAATTTCTGTCTGGGGGCATTATAGCGCGCTCGTTGGTTACAATCATTCCGTCTGGTTTCAGGAATTTTACTGCACACTTAAACGCTTCAAGTGGCTCAAGCCCTATAACAGCGTCTGCACCTGCTTCGGGAATTAGTGGACCATAAACTCTTTCTTTTCCGAGCCGGATATGACTGATAACCGTGCCTCCTCTCTGACTTGCGCCAAATGTTTCGCCCAGTGTGACACGGTAACCGGCTTCAATTGCCGCATACCCCACAATTCTAGAGGTTAAAACACCCCCTTGTCCACCGACCCCTGCGATCATTATGTCAAAATTTTCTTTCATTTCTATACCTCCTACTTTCTTACTTTTGGTGCTTTCTCGGGACAGACCTGGGTACAGGTTCCGCATCCTCTGCACAGTGTTTCGTCTATGTATGCTTTGTTACTTTTATCGTCCCAGATTATTGCGGGACACCCGAACTCGTTTATGCATATTTTGCATCCGTTACACAAATCGGGATCTATGAAGAATGGTTTTGGTGGAGGTAACCCCTCACTTCTCCTTCTCCTCAATGCTTCAGTTGCACAGAGCCTTCGGCATATTACGACCGATGCTTTTGGTTGTTCTAGTGCCCTTTTAATGACTTCCCTTGTCTTTTTAATATTGTAGGGGTCAACGACTTCAACGAACTCCATTCCACAGGCCTTTGCAATGTCTTCTATTTTCACTGGTTTGGTTTTGTCTCCCATCGCGGTGTAACCGGATCCGGGATGTGGCTGAAAACCAGTTAATCCGGTTACCTGGTTTTCTAATACGATAGTAGTGAATTTAGCGTTATTGAATGTAGCATTTATCAGAGAGGGAATAGCGGCGTGATAGAAGGTAGAGTCGCCTATGAATGCTATTACTGGTTGATCTACCCCGGTTTTGGATATCCCGTTTGCCATTCCAACGCTTCCCCCCATGCAGTTAGTTAGAGTGTATGCCATTAGAGGCGGTGGTCCCATCAAACCATAGCAGCCTATGTCGCCTATTCCGATGTAGGCTCCTCCACTGAATTCTCTAGTCGCCAGTTTAGTTGCATATGCTGATGCTCGGTGGGGACAACCTGCGCACAAAGTTATTCTTCTAATCCCCTCATAGGGTTTAATCATTTCTCTAAGCTCTTTCCTTTCCGGTATAGAAGGGATCGGCTTACCCAACGCCTTTGAAATCACACTCATAACTTTCAAAGAATTCAATTCCCCAGCGATGGGGGTAAACGCATTTATTTTACCCAGAATTTCAACGCCTGGAGCCACATCCTTAGCATAAGACCTAAGTTCTAATTCAATAACGGGATCCGTCTCCTCAAACACTATTACTCTGTTGATAGATTTTAAGAATTTAGATACTATTTCTGTGGGTAAGGGAAAAGTCATTCCCAGTTGCAGAAACGCTACATTAGCACCAAGCTTGTCAATAGCTTCCTCCACATAGTGGCGACTTACTCCTGTCGCTACTATTCCTATTTCTTCATCCCCATCCATCTGTAGAGTGTTCCCGGTAAAGCTGTTTGACACTTCGGCAGCTTCTTTGAACTTTTTTGCGTGAAGCCTTTCGTGTAAATATGCCATATCCACCCATCCACGTGCCTGAAGCATTTCCATTCCCACTTCATAGAATGTGGGATAATATTGGGGGACTCGTTTCTCTTGGGGAAGCTCTCCTAAGAGTACATCTCCACTCGCGTGGCAAACCCTAGTGGTCAATCTTACGTAGATGGGAAGTTTTAGTTTTTCGGAAAAGTCGAATCCCATTTTCGTAAATTCTTTGGATTCCTGTGGATCTGCGGGCTCTAGGATTGGAATCTCAAAAACTCTGGATGCCAGATTCCTAGAATCATACTCATTAGCCGAGCTATGTCCCTGGGGATCATCGCCAATGACTACCACAAGTCCTCCCTTACCAATTTGCCAGTGGGAAATGTGGATTAGTGGATCAGACATCCAAGCTACTCCGTGATGTTTTCCCGCAACTAGTGCTCTTATACCACAATAGGTGGCTCCGGCTCCGCTCCAGAATGCTACCATCTCATTAGTTGACCACTGAGCGTAAATCTCAAAATCCTTCGCTAAGAGAGCCATTGTCTCTAGTATTTCAGAAGAGGGGGTACCCGGGTAAGCAGCTGCAAACTGGCAGTTTCCTTCTAGGGCTCCCCGGGCTACTGCCTCATTTCCCATTAAAAGAACCTTTTTTCCGGGTGCATCCAAACTAACTTCTTCACTCATTCTCTAAACCTCCAGTTTATTTCTTCAATTTTTCCAACACTTCTGGGTTGACTACATTTTCATAAATTCCATTTAACGCCTTTTCAATCTGGATACCGTTTTGATTCATCATTCTTACCACGGCGTCCAGTGTTTGAACCGCCATGTGCGGTGTAAGAATCACATTCTCTAATTTGAGTATGGGGTTATCTGCTTCTACGGGTTCCTGTCTGAAAACATCTAGTCCCGCATAACTTATCCGCCTTTCGCTCAACGCCTTATAGAGTGCTTCTTCGTCTACCAGTTCCCCCCTCGCGGTATTTATCAGAATCGCCGTCGGCTTCATAAGACCCAGTTCCTCTTCACCAATTAAATTCTCAGTTTCCTTAGTGAGCGGGGAATGAATCGAAACTATATCAGACTCCTTCAATAGGGTTTGTAAATCTACCTTTTTACCACCCATCTTTTCGATGTCCTCTTTCCCCACGTATGGATCATAAACCAGAATATTCATTTCAAACGCTTTCATTCTGTTAACCACTTCTATCCCTATCCGTCCAAAACCGATTATCCCCAAAGTCTTCTTCCACAGTTCAACACCGAGACCGAGAATACGCCAGCCACCCTTCACCGTGTTTTCATGTGCTTTCACCAAATTTTTTGCACACCCCAGTATCAAAGCTATGGTGTGTTCTGCAACCGATACTGTGGTGCCCACCGGCATGTTCATTACCACTACACCGTTGTCTGTTGCCGCCTTCAGATCAATGCGCTCGTATCCCACACCCGCAGACTGAATAAACCTCAATTTTTCTCCGGACTCAATAATTTTCCTTGTAATAGGATAACTCTTAGCCTGCATGTAGAGTATACCGTCAGCATCCTTCACTAACCGGCTCAGATTTTCCTCCGAAACATCACCGGAACAAACAATTTCCGCACTTTTAATGTGCTGTCCAACCCAATCCAATAGGAAATCCATGCCGGTCACTAAGAGTTTTTTCTCCACATCATTTCCTCCGAATAAACTTAAAGTTTTTTATAGTAATAGTAAATATGAAATAGTCTAAAAAACATTTTTATAAAAAAAGTTATAAGGTTCTCTCCAAGATTTCAGCTAAAGACGTAGTGAATGAACCACTTCAAAAAATTTACGGATAAACTCGTGTAAAAACACATAAAAGAATAGAATACAGGAAAATCTTTTGACTAAACTATGAGACCGCTAATACCTTTAAGTATCTTCTCCGCTTCTTTCACCGTTCTCTCAACAACCTCCTTTACTGTAGGAATATCATCGATTCCTCCACAGGATTGCCCGCAAAGCACCGGTCCATTAATAACATCCCCTTGGTAGACAAGCTCATACTTCTTCTGATCCTCTAATAATTTTTCAAGATCCAGTTTCTGCTCCAACTCAATCTTTTGATTCTTAGATAAAATTTCATGATGCTCTTCGGTATACTTATTCTTTAGCAGTCGAATAGGTCCCAGCATACCCTGGGTAACCACAGTGTCTGAATCCCTTGACCTAACGATAAGTTCCTTATAGTTCTGGTGAAAATCACACTCCTTAGTGGCAATGAAACGCGTCCCCATCTGAACACCCACAGCACCCATAGCCAAAGCACCAGCTAACCCTCGACCATTAAACAGTCCGCCACAAGCAATAACTGGCTTCTTACAGTTTTCAACCGCCTCAGAAATAAGAACCGAAGTGTTGACACCCTCATAGCTTTGATGTCCACCACCCTCATATCCGGTACATATTATGCCATCGCAGAGTTGATCCACTTTCATGGCGTGGTACAGTGTGGGTGCAACGTGAAAGTGTATTAGATCCGGGTCATTTTGTTTGAATTCGGTGGCTGGGGGTTTAGGATTACCAGCGGAAGTAATAACGACTTTTAGCCTCTCCCTCAATTCTTGGTTTTCTTTTCGGAGTCTTATTACTAGCTTGATCAGTTCTGGTGCATCAATTTGTAGTCGGGCAACTCTTATGTTTACTCCGAAGGGACCTGTTGAGTTTTCTGCTACCCATTTGACGTTTTCTTCCATTTCTTCAATGGGATCCTTGCCGAAGAGGTTGGTGTGTGAGATTATGCCCAATGCTCCGGCGTTGGTTACTGCTGCGGCGAGCTTGGTTGTATAGAACGGGCCCATCGGTGCAGAGATTATGGGGTGGTTTATTCCCAGCATCTCCGTGAGTTTTGTTTTTATTATTTTAATCCCTCCATTATCTGGATGCTAAAAACTTTTTTATTTCTTTATATAAAAAATTTATTGGTAATTTTACAGAAGTTATAATCCATATTGAAGAGC